>NZ_JAUBVJ010000015.1:63504-119398 GCF_036702785.1 Microcoleus sp. AR_TQ3_B6
AATCAACTTCAATCTCAAATCTCCGAGTTAGAAAATGAGTTAGCAAGTGTGCGTCAAAGTCGCTCTGACTTGGAAGCTCAGCTAGAAGCTTCTAACACAGAACGCTCGCAACTTTCTTCTCAAATCTCGGAATTCCAAAGTCAAACTGAGACAGCAAACCAGGATCAAAATCAACTTCACTCTCAAATCTCCGAGTTAGAAAATCAGTTAGAAAGTGTGCGTCAAAGTCGCTCGGAATTAGAAGCTCAGCTCACTTCTCAACTCTCGGAACTCCAAAGTCAAATCGAAACAGCAAATCAGAATCAAAATCAACTTCAATCTCAAATCTCCGAGTTAGAAAATCAGTTAGAAAGTGTGCGTCAAAGTCGCTCGGAATTAGAAGCTCAGCTCACTTCTCAAATCTCGGGATTCCAAAGTCAAATCGAAACAGCAAATCAAAATCAAGCTCAACTTCAGTCTCAAGTAGCCGAGTTAGAAAATCAGTTAGAAAGTGGCCGTCAAACTCGCTCGGAATTAGAAGCTCAGCTAGAAACTGCTAACACAGAACGCTCGCAACTTTCTTCTCAACTCTCGGAAATTCAAAGTCAAATCGAAATAGCAAACCAGAATCAAAATCAACTTCAATCTCAAATCTCGGAGTTAGAACATCAGTTAGAAAGTGGGCGTCAAAGTCGCTCTGAATTGGAATCTCAGCTAGAAGCTTCTAACACAGAACGCTCGCAACTTTCTTCTCAAGTCTCGGAAATTCAAAGTCAAATCGAAACAGCAAACCAGAATCAAAATCAACTTCAATCTCAAATCTCGGAGTTAGAACATCACTTAGAAAGTGTGCGTCAAAGCCGCTCTGAATTGGAAGCTCAGCTAGAAACGGCTAACACAGAACGCTCGCGACTTTATTCTCAAATCTCAGAATTCCAAAGTCAAACTGAGACAGCAAACCAGAATCAAAATCAACTTCAATCTCAAATCTCCGAGTTAGAAAATCAGTTAGCAAGTGTGCGTCAAAGTCGCTCTGAATTGGAGGCTCAGCTAGAAACTGCTAACACAGAACGTTCGCAACTTTCTTCTCAACTCTCGGAAATTCAAAGTCAAATAAAAACAGCAAACCAGAATCAAAATCAACTTCAATATCAAGTAGCTGACTTAGAACTAGAGTTAGAAAGTGTGCGTCAAAGTCGCTCTGAATTGGAATATCAGCTCACTTCTCACATCTCCCAATTGCAAAGTCAAACCGAGACAGCAAACCAGAATCAAAATCAACTTCAATCTCAAATATCCGAGTTAGAAAATCAGTTAGAGAGTGTGCGTCAAAGTCGCTCTGAATTGGCATCTCGGCTAGAAACTGCTAATAGAGAACGATCGCACCTTTATTCTCAACTCTCGGAAACTCAAAGTCAAATCGAGACAGCCAACCAGAATCAAGCTCAACTTCAATCTCAAGTATCCGAGTTAGAACATCAGCTAGAGACAGTTTATCAAGAACGCTTGCTGCTAACATCGCAACTTTCCGAAGCGGGCGATCGACAATCTGAGCATTTTGACTCGGAGTCAGGGAAAATTGAAGCATCTACTTCAGATACCAAAGTTTTGAGGAGTAAAGAATTTGTTGTTTCTCAGGAGGGTCAAGGCGATTATACTACTATTAGCGAAGCGCTGAAAAATGCAGCACCGGGCACGCGGATTGAGGTGCATCCAGGCGTTTATCGCGAAAGTCTAATTCTCGACAAACCGGTAGAAATTATCGGTAGCGGAGAGGTCGATCGCATTGTTGTTGAAAGTATCAGCTCAAACTGCATTAAAATGGCAACTGACAGTGCTTTAGTGCGGGGTTTAACGCTGAGCGCAACTGGGAAATATTACGCTGTAGATATTCGCAAAGGCGAGTTAATCATAGAAGACAGCGATATCACTTCTGCAGACTATTCTGTGGTGGGAATTTGCGGTTCTGACGCAAGTTCTATCCTCCGCCGCAGTCAAATTCATGATGGGGTATGGAACGGAATTTTTATATCGGATAATGGGAAAGCAACGGTGGAAGATTGCAGTATTTTTGACAACGGCAGTTTAGGAATAGGTGTCGGATTGGGAGGAAAATTGATCGTGCGCCGGTGTCGGATTAATGGTAATGAAGGTGAGGCGATTGGCATTTACAGAGATGGCATTGCTACCGTGGAAAATAGCGATTTAACGGGCAATGCTGGGGGTGCTTGGCGCATTGCAGATAACGGATACCTGCGCGTCAAAGGCAATCAAGAATAGAAGAAGGAAGAAGGAAGAGGGAAGAAGGAAGAGGGAAGAGAATTTCCAATTAGCGATTCCCAATCCCCGATGGCCAATACCCAATTACCAATTACCAATTCTAAATGCCTAACAAGAGAGCTGGATTGTGTTTAATCATTAAATCAATTTCAGGTTGAGAAATGCCTTCATTTATCAATTTTTCCACAAATAACTTGTAGCCTTCTGCAGGTAAAGGATCGGGTTTTCTTCCCAAATCTGTACTGAGAACAAAATGCTCGGCTCCGATTAGTTTAATCGCTGCTGCCATCTTACTAATAGAAACTTGATGCCAGTTTTTGTGTCTATCATCAGCGGCATTTTCTCCCATCAAATCGTTGACAAATGCTAGTTCTAGAAAAGCTCCCATCTGGGCAGCTCTTTGCATATTTTCTAGGGACAAGCCGGGTACATCTGTCATTGCGTGGGTAATCAGGATGTTCTTAATCTTGAGAAGCTTGGCTGCACCGACAACCGCCATCAATTCTTCTGAGGAAATATGACCGGTTTCCCATACCAAATTCTCTTTTGCTACAATCTTCAACACCGCTGATGTTTCCGGTAAAACCTTGCCATTTTCCGCAACTTTAATACCACTTCCCGACTTGTGAAAAACCTGCAAGTGATGCTCAGCATCAACCGTTGGCAGCCACACTACTTTACCGTATTTGCCGCAGATGCGGTGCATGGCCTCTACAGCGTCAGGATTAATACCACCGACAGCATGATTGAGAACCACTCCCCCGAAAACTTGGATTTGTGGTACTATTTTATTAACCAAAACAGCCCGCGCTGCTGTGCTGGCATAATGATTTTTCAATACCACACCTTTAATCTTCGCCCTAGCAGCTAATTTCCCTACTTCAAAATCATCTAAGCTGCGGGGAATCACATCAGGAGAATAATGAATGTGAAAGTCGATCGCACTTTCGATCGTACTCTTGGGCAAATTGATTATCTGCGACTCTGGGACAGCATAAACTGGCAGACAAAACCAATAGCAAACAATCCAAACTAACGTAAAAAAAACAGCTTGCATTCATCCCCTCGAACCTTCTCCCCTCTGCGTTCTCTGCGCCCTCTGCGGTTCATTCCTCTTAATTCTCTCAAATAAAAGATTTAACCGCATTTGCCAAAGCTGCTGCATTCTCTTCGTGCATACCCAAAGAACCGGGAATAACTCGCGATTCAACACCCGGTAATTCCGTTAATGCTTCCATTTCAGCCTTGGATTTGGGAGGCGCATTTTCAGCAATTACAACCATGACCGGCACTGCTAACTGTTGAAAGTTATCTGTAAATTCCGATCGCACTTTTGCCGGATCTAAACCACCAGTCACAAAGGCAGCGGAACCGTATCGAGCACCGGGTTTTTGCGTCACTTGCCATTTGCTTTGGATGAAATCCGGCGTGACTTTAGCGGCATCCACATAGACGTGGCGACGGTACATGAGACTGAGGAATGACGGCGCAGTGTTTAGTTTGTATAGGAATTGTCCCAGTAAGGGCGATCGTACTAATTCTCTCACGACTCCATGCCACCCGCTTTGCTGTTTGCTCATCGTCGGCAAAGGCCCGCGCCAAGTCGGTGCAGCCAACACAATCTTTGACCATACATTGGGCTTTGATTGCGCTAACTGCATCGCATAACCCGCAGCGTGACCAGCCGCAACTACAGCCACAGGACTATTAAAAATGGACTCAACAAAATCCTTGAGAAATTGATGGTATAATTGCGGCTGATAGTCGATTCGCGGGCGATCCGATTCGCCAAAGCCCGGCCAATCTAAACTGACAACTTGAAAATTAGAAGCTAACAATTCTGCTAAAGGACGCATTTCTTCTCGTGTAGAAACCGTACTGAACGCAGGCAGCAACAATACAGGATGTCCCTGTCCTCTAGTTTCGTAAATAACTTTGATTTGGGTTTCTTTCCAATTCCACAGATATTCTTGAACTGCGGCGGGATAGTTGCCCGAATTTGATTTTGTTAAATTTGTAGTTTGAGTCATGGCTGTTTATTCTTTTAATTTGCTTCGGCTTGCTTGCTCAATTCACAAGCAAGTGCCTTATTTTTCATCATTTGAAAAATGTTGTAAAAGCCGTTAGCGCGGGAAGGTGTCAGACTCACATTCAATCCCGTGTCTTGAATAAAATCTGGGGTAATGGTGACAATTTCAGCAGGCGTTAATCCGCTCAAACCTTCCACCAACAAGCCCACTAATCCTTTGACTAGCTGAGCGTCTGAATCGCCTTGATACAAAACTTTTCCGTCTACCAAATTTGCGGTAATATAAACTTGCGACACGCAGCCAGAAACTTTGTTTTCCGGCAATTTGTCGCTTTCTGGAAATGCTGGAAGTCGCTTGGCATACCACAGAAGTTGCTCGTAGCGCTGTTTCGGATCGGAATGTCGCTGAAAGCGCTGGACGATTTTAGCTAAGGCTGCGGGTAGGGCGGTGTTTGCGGACATGATTCTAAGTAGTAGTTTATTTTGCTAATATTATAATTTTTATTGTAGCAGCAGGTGTACTCGATTTGCAACATCGGCGTCGAGCTGCATTCATGTGTTCGCACTGAAGCCGTCTTCAGGTGAATGAGTTATTGTTATTGTAGTTAACGAGTTCGAGGGTTCAAAATCGAGGAAATATGGTATTTAGTGCTGTTAAGGAAGATTGTGGTGTAATGTAGTGAATCTGCAAAAAATCTGGCTAAAATATCGAGTTTTTCAGGCAGTTGTATTCTTAGGATTGGGTTTGCTGTTAACCATCGCCCTTTCGCTTTCTTTTGGTGCGGTACCCATGAACTCAGCTCAATTGTGGCAAGCATTTCTGCACCGAGGCGATGCTGTCAATCAAACTATTTTCTGGGAATTGCGTTTGCCCAGGGTTGCGGCAGCGCTGACGGTTGGTGCGGCTTTGGGAATGTCGGGAGCTTTGCTGCAAGGGTTGCTCCGCAACGGTTTAGCCGATCCTTTTGTATTAGGAATTTCGGCTGGTGCAGGGTTGGTTGCGATTACCATGCTGACTTTGGGAATATTTCAAACTTGGGTGCCTTTGGCGGCTTGGATAGGTGCTATTTTAACTTCGATGCTGGTCTACTTTTTGGGAAAAACTAAAACGGGAATTTCTGTGGAACGTTTGGTTTTAGCTGGTGTGGCTGTAAGTTCTCTGTTTGGGGCAATACAAACTACACTGCTGCTGTTAGCTGAAGACAGCCGTTTGCAAGCTGCTTTGAATTGGTTGATCGGTAGTTTAAACGGTCGCGGTTGGTCGGATTTGCAGGTGGCGGCACCTTATATTTTGGCTGCTTTGCTGTTAGGATGTTTTTTGGGTCGATGGATAAATTTGCTGGCTTTGGGCGACGATTTAGCTGTTGGTTTGGGGGTTTCGCTGGTACGATCGCGCTTGCTGATTGGGGGTGTTGCTACTTTGCTAGCTGCGAGTGCTGTCAGCATCGGCGGATTGATTGGTTTTGTGGGATTGGTTGTGCCTCACGGGGTGCGTTTGTTGGTTGGTAATGATTATCGGTTTGTGTTGCCGCTGAGTGCGATCGGCGGTGCTTGGGTGTTGACTTTTGCTGATTTTTTGGCTCGTTTGGGTGCGGTAGAATTGCCTGTGGGTACGGTTACGGCTTTGTTGGGTTCTCCCCTGTTTGTCTGGCTGCTTTATCGGCGTTCTAGTTCTTAAAAAGAAAGAAGAGGGAAGAAGGAAGAAGGAAGAAGGAAGAGGGAACAAGGAAGAGGGAAGAGGAAGAAGGAAGACGCAAAATTAATTACCGATTACCGATTACCAATAACCAATAACCAATAACAAAATCTAATGTCTTTAGAAATTCAAAATTTAACTGGTGGTTATGGCGAAGTTGCGATCGCCCACAACATCACTTTATCTTTACAACCTGGTGAGTGGTTGAGTCTCATCGGTGCCAACGGTTCTGGTAAGTCTACTTTTTTGAAGTTAGTTAGTCGCATCCTAACTCCGCAGCAAGGAAGTGTGTTGCTTGATGGCAAAGCAATTCATACTCAACCGGCGGCTGTTGTCGCTCAAAAATTAGCGATTTTGCCGCAGCAGCAAACAGTACCGGAAGGTTTGACGGTAAGGCAATTAGTTAGTTTGGGGCGTTCTCCTCATCAGGGTTGGTGGCAGTGGGAATTGAGCAAGGAAGATGCCCAAAAGGTGGACGTTGCGATCGGTCAAACTGGGATTGAGGAATTTCGCGATCGCCCTGTGGAACAACTCTCAGGAGGCGAACGCCAGCGCGCTTTCCTCGCCTTAGCTTTGGCTCAAAATCCGCAAGTTTTGCTATTAGATGAACCTACTACTTATTTAGATATTTGCTATCAATTGCAATTGTTAGAACTACTTAAAAAACTAAATATACAACACAAATTGAC
The DNA here is from genome assembly GCF_036702785.1 of Microcoleus sp. AR_TQ3_B6. NCBI lineage: Bacteria > Bacillati > Cyanobacteriota > Cyanophyceae > Oscillatoriales > Microcoleaceae > Microcoleus > Microcoleus sp. AR_TQ3_B6. Next base: position 70,178 of record NZ_JAUBVJ010000015.1, read on the forward strand.
GATTATTACGGTGCTGCATGAAATTAATTTAGCTGCTAGGTACAGTTCGCGGATTGCTATGTTAAATAAAGGAGAACTTTTTTGTGTAGGAACTCCCGCAGAAGTTTTAACTCCTGATAATTTAGCTGAGATTTTTGGCGTAGAAGCTATCATTTTAGAAACTTCTGTAGGCTTGCAGATTTGTGCGATCGCTCCCACTCTTCACAATTAATATTTTTATGAGCAGTATAACCTTGCCCTCGCACTCAGTTTTCAATTTCTTGATAATTATTTCTATTAACTTATTGCAAAAATTCGCTGTTGGATATGAGTGCAAAAGGCTTTAACCTATTGCCTAGTATTGGTTTCAAAGGGTCGAATAAAAGTTAAGAGATACTTAAAAAATCCGAATTCAGGCAATAAAGGCGGTTTTTTATACAAAATCTACCGTAAACTATTGATATTTAAATCATCCAACAGTCAATCGATTTTAGATTGGAGATTTTAGATTTTAGATTGAACTGGTTCCTAGGCAGAGCCTCGCTATGCGATATAAGCGAGGAACAGCCTCGGCTTACGGAGGAAAATTCAAGGCACAGCCTCCGAATCTGCGTTATCAGGTAGAGCCTGGGAATGAGTCAAACAACACAGTCAACAGTCAACAGTCAACAGTCAACAGTCAACAATCATTTTACTCGTGCGATCGCACTTCCCGTCAATTCTGTCTCAACCTGCTCTAAACTCGCTGTAACTCCCGCCTAAACTATGTACAAAACTTTTTTTTCTCGTATCGCTATCCTGTTGGTGAGTTTAGCATTTACCGCTTGCTCCGCCGCCACTTCACCCCAAATTCAGCAATCAACTCCTGCTGGTTCGCCAGTTAATCAACCACAAACAACTAACAGCGAATCAGCACAAAAAGTTGTAGCTTTAACACCTTTAACCGCCGATATTATTTATCAACTCGACCCAACCAAACTTGTAGGAATTCCCGGCAGCACATTAGTCAGCAACAACCCCAAATTTACAGGGATTACCCAAGTCACTGCCGAACGCACCCCTCCTAATTTAGAAAAAATCATCGCATTGAAACCGGATTTGGTGGTAGGTGCGTCGGGATTTCATGACCAAACAGTGCAAAAATTGCAGCAGCTAGGAATAAAAACTTTACTCACTCAAGTTGATAGCTGGAAATCCCTAGAAGAGTTAACAACAACTTTAGCTAAATCCCTCAATACAAATCCCGAACCTCTTTTAAAACGCTACCAAACATTTTTAGCAGACATCCCGAATCAAAGCGCCGCCACTTTAGTGTTGGTAAGCAGACAACCGATTTTATCGCCCAATCAAAGCAGTTGGGCGGGAGATTTGCTGGGTAAGTTTAACGTGAAAAATGTCGCAGCCCAATTGCAAGGAAATAGCCCCCTTCGAGGCTACGTGACGCTTTCAGCGGAAAAGATTTTAGAGGCTAATCCGGAAATAATCATTATTGTCGATCGGGGAGAAGGAATTTTAGACGAATTTAAATCTGATTCATTTTGGAATCAACTAACAGCCATAAAAAATAATCGAGTTTACGTTTTTGACTACTACGGATTGGTCAACCCAGGTAGTATCGAAAAAATTGAGCAAGCAACTGCTCAACTTAAACAAGTTCTAGCTAAAAAGTAGAGCCATGATTTCTAGAGATTAAAAATCTCTAGAAATCATGGAACAAATTGACTGCAATTTCTCTCCGAGATCTTGCACCACTGTCAGCAACAGGCAAGATGCCTGTTCCACAAAAGATCAATTTTCTTGTGGAACAGGCATCTTGCCTGTTCATAACAGGTTAATTGATAATGGTGCAATATATGAGATCGATCGCCCTTACACGGGTAACAGGGGCACACCGCGCAACTGGCGCAGGGAATTGATGCAAACCGGGCAGTCACAGCCAAACATCGCCACGGCGGCATCGCTTTCTTCTTCCGTAAAGTCCAGCATTGCCACCTCTTCGTCAGCAGGGCGCTGCCAACTGATTTTTGGTTGAGAATTAGCAGCAGCGGTTTTGACGGGGACGCGCACGCAACTCAGACGCTGAGTGTGGGGCGATCGCACACACTTGGGCGAATCAGTCGATTGGCTTGGTGTTTCGCCAATTTGAGCGGGATTTGCGATCGCACTCAAAGACATCAAAGATCCAAACAGCGTCGGACTTACAAGTAAAGTGAGGAGCAATCGATTCATTTGTCGTCCTGGAGAAGTTCAACGTATACAGTAGCCGATTATCTGTTGCAATTCAACAAGGTTTTCGCCCGAAATCAGTACATTTTGCCGCTATTAAGGCTTAAAAGCCGAATATTTACCGCCTCAACCTCGAATAATATCAAATCCGTTATCATCGGAATAGTAAATTCGAGTTCACTGTTGACTTTTGACCGTTGACGATTGACAGTGAACAGTCAACCGTCAACCGTCAACATCACGGACGGTGTAACCGGAATGATATAATTTTCCGCCTATTAGCAACCTGCATTTTCTGATAAGTATCACTTTTGCTTCCCTGTTTAAGATTTGTTGCAATTTTAGTAACTCCGGATTGCCAGTGATAATAAACTCTTCCAATGTGGGTAAACTTATTTCAGCAACGGCTACTCGAAGCAGCGAACAAGTTTACCTCAAAAAGCAGGTGGGGAGTGATGAGTACAGTTTTAGTGGTGGAAGATTCCCGCAGCCAGCGGGAGTGCATTTCACATCAGTTGAGGTGCAGCGGATTGAATGTAATTCAAGCATCTGACGGGGTGGAAGCGCTGGATAAAATTGAGAAGATTTACCCGGATTTAGTATTATTAGATATCGTAATGCCCCGCATGGACGGCTACGGTGTTTGCCGTTTAATTAAAGCTAATCCCGAAACGAGGAACATACCAGTCGTATTTTTAACAGGAAAGGGACAGCAGTTAGGTTTATTGTCTAGGGCGATCGATCGCGCCGAGGCTTATGTTAGCAAACCTTGGCAGCCCAGGGAACTTTTGGCAACGATCAAAAAAGTTTTGCTCAATGCCAATATTAAGTTCGATCGAGCTTCAGCGGACGCTTGGACAGAATACGGAATTTTAAACTTAACTACTGTCGAACTGTATCAAAGTCGCGCCGATGCTTGGACAAAATACAGCGCCCAAATTATTAAATTGTACCAGGTTAGCTTAGCAGCTTTCGAGCAAGCTTTGGCAATTGAACCGAGTCACTCGAATGCAAACAAGTATCGAAACCGAGTGCAGACAATCCGGGCAATTTTGATGAAAAAACTAGAGCAAACTAAACCTTGCAAAGTCTGCGATTATTATTACGGCAAGGACGGCATCAATTGTGCGGTGCATCCTGCTGGCCGCCCTCAAGAACTGTGTCGCGATTGGGAATTTAATTAAACTAAAATGAAAACAAATAACCGCGCTTACTTGGAAAGCTTGCTGCAAGAAAGAAACGAACATCCCGAAAGAATGGCGGAAATTGATGCGAAAATTAATGAAACTTTTCGCCAAACTTACGCTATTTTAGTAATGGATATGTCGGGATTTTCGCGCACTACAGTCCGCTACGGAATTATTCATTTTTTGGCAATGATTCACCGGATGCACGGAATTGTCAAACCAATTATTTCCGAATGCGGCGGCACTGTTGTTAAGGAGGAAGCAGACAATATTTTTGCCGTTTTTCCGGATGTAAAATCGGCGGTGGAAGCTGCGATCGACTCTCTCAAGCAAACGGCGGCTGTCAACACGACTTTGCCACCGGAGATGGATATTTACCTCTGCATTGGTATTGGCTGTGGCGATGTTTTGATGCTGGAAGGAGAGGATATGTACGGATCGGAATTTAATCTGGCATCCAAGCTGGGAGAGGATTTGGCGGAACGGGGAGAGATTTTGCTCACCTCAGCAGCCTTTGAACAGTTGGAAGGTGACAAGCAAGATTGGGAAAGAGTGGAACTTTCGATTTCAGGTTTGGAATTGGTGGCGTACAAGCGGCTGGAATCAACTTAATTTTTCTGGTTATAGCATTTTTTAGGTAAGTGAGGTACATCGCAAAGATAGAGGACACGGGAGTGCCCAAGGCGTGTCAACTTAACGTAAAACCGATAGTCCGGCAGGGGTTGAAACCCCTGCCTCAAAGCTAAAGTCCTCTCAAAGAGGACTAATGAGTTCTTCAGTCCTCTTTGAGAGGACTTTAGCTATAAGCCCCGTGGAATTCATTCCCTGGCGGACTGCCGGGTGGGCGGGAGGACTGGCGGACAAAAAGCTTAAGTTGACACCAATGGGCAGTGCCGTTTCCCTACAGCGCTTGACGGGTGTACTTCATCAACGTGAAATGTGCTGTATATCTTTGAACACTAGGCGATTGAAACCCCGTCTACACAAACTTTCGTCCCGGCGCAAACTTAAGAAATAAGACTTGTAGGGTGCGTCAGACTGGCGTTATCAAGTAATTATTGAGAGTTTTGAACTGACGCACCCTACTAATTTTGACACGCTTGCCTTAGTCTTCATAAAATTTAAAATCAGATGATGGATCGCCCAAAAAGTTGGCAACCTATGAATTTAGCTGCGATTCAGCAGCGGCTTGCTTGGCTGCAACAACAGCCGGATGGAATCATTTTTTGCAAAGCTTCGGGAGTACACTATGTTGTAGTCAGAAAAGACAAATACAAAATTAAGCTAGCTTTAGTAGAAAAAGTTAATTTGTATACAGATTTACTGCAATCTGTTTTCGATATCAACAATCCTTTACATCTAGTGTCTGAATATACTCAGGCAATGCTGTTAGGTTTAGTGTGGCAAAGCCAACCTCAAAGAATCTACATTGCTGGTTTTGGGGGCGGCAGAATTCCCTTAGTTTTGCACCACTATTTCCCGGAAACTGTTATAGAGTGTGCGGATGTGGATCCGATCGCACTTGAAGCAGCTACGCGGTGTTTTGGCGTGCAGTTGGACGATCGGCTGACGGTAGCAATTCAAGACGGCCGAGAGTATCTGGAACAGCATAATCCCGATATGCAGTACGATATCATCATGACGGACGTATTTTTTGGCAACGGCTACTTTCCGCACAGGCTGGCCACCCAAGAATTTTATCAACTCTGCGAAAAACGCTTGTCAAGCGAGGGAGTTGTGCTGGTAAATCTGCTGCAAAGAGATGAGTTTTATGCGGAAAAAATCAAGACTTTTCAAAGCGTGTTTTCTCAGGTGTGCGTGTGTCCTTGGAAGGACATTAACAGCGTTTTGATTGGGAGTAACAGCGCTATTTTAGAGAAAGACGAGATTGTGGCTAGGGCAAAATCTTTGCAAGATGGCTATCAATTTTCATTTCCATTAACAGACAGAGCACGGGAAGTAATATTAGGTACTGAATTGGCGGAAGCTGTACCTAATTTAGAGAAAGCTCAAATTTTGCATGACGATGCGCCGCCTGTTGGTTATTTTGATTCTTGGTTGCTTTGATATTGATAATATCTCGCTTTTATGGAAGTTTCGATCCCCCTAAATCCCCCTTAATAAGGGGGACTTTGAGTAAGTTCTTGTCCCCCCCTTTTTAAGGGGGGCTAGGGGGGATCGAGATGATGGTTGCTCACACAGAATATTGATGCTACTTTTTTCCCAAATTTTCAGCGCCGATCGCCGATCGAGAAAAAATCTATAATAAATCCATATTCTAAAATCTACAATCAAATGGGGACACCAGTTGATTTTCCTAAATATCTGCAATCCCTGGTTGAGTCTTATAAAAAACAACAGCATCTCTACACGCTGACGGATTTACAGGTGGAGGTGCGGGTGGAAAAGCCACCGGAGGATCGATCGCAACCTCCATCCCCAGAAAATAAACCAGAAACGAAAATCGAGCGGCTGGAAGTGCTGGCGGGACTCCGCAAGTACGTGCAGCAGGGAAATGTGCTGCTAGTGGGCAAGCCCGGTTCGGGAAAATCGACGGTTTTGCAGCGTTTTCGGTGGGAATTGGCACTAAAAGCGCTCAATGAGGGCGATCGACCGATTCCGGTGTTGGTGCAGTTGAGGAGCGATCGCTCGATTCCAGAAGCAATCTATGCCGAATTTCGACAAGCAAAGCTGAGGGTTAGCCGGGAAGAGGTGGATGATTTGCTGTTTGATGGCAAGTTACTGCTGTTGCTGGATGGCGTGAATGAGATGCCATCGCAACAACGGCGGCAGGAATTGCAGCTATTCCACGACGACAATCCCGATACGCCGATGATTTTCACGACGCGGGATTTGGCGCTGGGCGGATCTTTGGGGATTGAGAAGAAGCTGGAGATGTGCGCGCTGACGGAAGCGCAGATGCGGGAGTTTGTGCACAAGCATTTGCCACAACATGGGGATTTGCTGCTGGGGCAGTTGCGCGATCGCCTGCGAGAGATTGCCGAAACGCCGTTACTGCTGGAAATGATGTGTAAGGTGTTTAAAAATAGCGGGAAAATTCCCCAGAGTAAGGGCGAGTTGTTTCAGGAGTTCGATCGCCAGTATGACGAGTTTAAGGGCGGTGCGTCGGTTTCGGATGATTTTCGGCGCTTCAAGTCGGAGGTTTTGCAGCAGTTGGCTTTTGTGATGTTGCAGGGCGACTCGCAGCGCCCCACGGATGGTTGGGTGGCGATTTCTCGCGATCGGGCTGAGGGGATTTTGGAGTGCTGGTTGCGCGATCGGGGGGTGGTGGATGCGCCAACGAAGGCGAAGGAGTGGCTGGAGGATTTGCTGGAGCACCATCTGTTGCAGGTGGCGGCAAAGCCGGAGGAAATTGAGTTTCATCACCAATTATTTCAGGAGTATTATGCGGGGCGGGCGTTGCTGAAACTGTTGGTTGAAAGGCCTATTGATGCGATCGAGGATGAACGGTTGCAGCATTTCTATTTGAATTATTTTAAATGGACGGAGCCTCTGGCGTTCATGCTGTCGTTGTTGCGGGATGAGGCGCAGGCGGTGCGGGTTGTGCGGCTGGCATTCGATGTGGATTTGAGGTTGGGGGCGCGGCTGGCGGGGGAGGTGCAGCGGGACATTCAGAAGCGCACGGTTGGGTTGGTGGATGGGTTGGATGTGCCGGGGTGGTTAAAGGGTGGGCTTTTGGGGGAAGTGCGATCGGATGAGGCGATTGCGAGATTACTTAAACTCCTTGAACATTCAGACGATTTTGTGCGTTGGAGGGCGGTATCTGCGTTAGGCAAATTTGGTGACGAAAAGGCGATTCCGGGATTACTTAAACTCCTTGAACATTCAGACGATTTTGTGCGTAGGAGCGCGGCATATGCCTTAGGCAATATCGGTGACGATCAGGCGATTCCGGGATTACTTAAACTCGTTGAAGAGCCAGACTATTTTGTGCGTTGGAGCGCGGCAGATGCCTTAGGCAATATCGGTGACGATCAGGCGATTCCGGGATTAGTTGAACTCGTTGAAGAGCCAGACTATTTTGTGCGTTGGAGCGCGGCATATGCCTTCAAAATCGGTGACGAAAAGGCGATTCCGGGATTACTTAAACTCCTGGAAGATCCAGACTCGGATGTGCGTAGTAGCGCGGCAGATGTCTTAGGCAAAATCGGTGGCGATCAGGCGATTCCGGAATTACTTAAACTCGTTGAACATTCAGACTATTTTGTGCGTTGGAGCGCGGCAGATGCCTTAGGCAAAATCGGTGACGATCAGGCGATTCCAGGATTACTTAAACTCGTTGAAGATTCAGACTCGGATGTGCGTAGTAGCGCGGCAGATGCCTTAGGCAAAATCGGTGACGAGAAGGCGATTCCGGGATTGCTTAAACTCGTTGAAGATTCAGACTCTGGTGTGCGTTGGAGCGCGGCAGATGCCTTAGGCAACATCGCTAAGCACCACACAGAGAAAGTCGCCCTCCATCTCCCCGAGCTCCTCAACTTAATTCCCTCCGAATCCGGCAAAGAAGTTCACCGCGCCATCCTCGCCATCCAAGCCGCCTGCAAATACTACAACTACCCGATACATCAGTTATCCCTAGCACCGCACCCAGCCAAACCACCCCAACCAACCGAACTCCTTGCTAACATTGACCAAACCACCCAGCAAATCCACAAAAGAACAAAACAAATGGCTGACCAACCCACCCAAGACTTCTCCCATGCAACCTTCCAATCCCCCGTCATCTTCGGCACCAACCACGGGTACCAAGCCCACCACCTCCACATCGCCGCCCAGCAATCCTCCCCTGAAGCTGCACTCAATGCAGTGGTGCAAATCATCCAGGCATTAGAAAAAAAATATACTAATGTGCAAGACGAGCAACAAGCACGCATTATTATTGATGCAAAATTTAAGGAAATCAAAGAGCAAAAACGTATAGAGTGGCAAAACCTAATCAGCCTCCAACGGCTTTACAACGGTGGCAAAAATGCAGCGGTGAAAGTTGGCGAACACTTCGCCGAATCAAGTGTCTGGGGCAAAGCAGGCGTTGGCTTCATCGAAGGCATATCCGAAGACGTGAACTAGCCAACTAACCCAAAAGTTTGCTGAAATATTGCAACATTTTTAATAAGGCTTTCAGGGCGGGCGAGAGGCCCACCCCACAAGAGAATTTACTCTTTGTGGAACAGGCATCTTGCCTGTTCCTGACGAAAAGTTTGCTGAAATATTGCAACATTTTTAATAAGGCTTTCAGGGCGGGCGAGACGCCCACCCCACAAGAGAATTTACTCTTTGTGGAACAGGCATCTTGCCTGTTCCTAAAAGGGATGCAAGATGTAAAATAAAACAAAAGTAAGCGCTGTCCCAACCCGAGGCTAACAGCATGATTCAAAACCCGGCATACTATCAGATGGTGCTAGACACCTTTTGCACCGCCCTAGAGGATGCCCGCCCCGCTGTCAGGGCGAAAGCTGCAGAAGCACTGGGAAAAATGGGAGATGTCGCGATGGTGCCCATATTAGTTAAAGCCTTCAAAGACACCTCACCCGAAGTCCGTTCCAGCGTCATCCAAGCCCTCAAACAACTGATACTAAATGAGGCTTAAATACTCCTTTCATATCATGTCCGATCGATTAACCATAATATCCCGGCCGGGGCGGGTTTTTGAGATAGTCAATTATTGGCAGGTATTGTTGGCTCACGGGCCCCTACAAAAATCGCGGTCGATCGATCGGACATGATATCATTTCTTAGTCCCCCTCTGCTCGGACTTCCTTTGTGCAGACGCGATTTCAAGATCCGAGTAATCTTATCCTTTCATACATTCAACCATCTGCTGTTCCAGCTTAGCCAACAATGTATCAACATCTGTTGCCGCTTCCTCAAAACAAACAGGAGGTTCAGGCTTAGGTTCAAAAAGAATCAACTTAATTTGACCTTCACCGATCGCCAAAATCGCCACTTCCTTCTCAGGCTTGTGAGCGTTCAACACACCTACAACTTCCTGAATATGACTTCTCACTTGACGGTTCAACTCCTCAACCGCCTCTTTCTTACAATACACAAAACGCGCAGTTTCTGCAATATCAATTGCCAAAATCTCCTCGCTTTCCTCTCCTCTTTCCAGGAATAGCCCCCAAGCCAAAGCAGCCAATTCATTTTGATTAGCTTTCACAAATTTATCTAACTTGCGGCTCCAGCTATTTTCGTTGGGTTTGGACTCAGGGCTATCAAATAGAAACATTTTCTCTTCTTGTTTGTATAAACTAATATTTTACAGTCAGCAGTCAGCAGTCAGTTGGCAGTTGTCATTAGTTAGGAGTGAAATTACCAACTATAGCAATCCTAAATGATTATACTCGTTACCAGGCTCTGCCTGGTAATGCATATCCGGAGGCTCTGCCTCCATAGTCTGGGCCGAGGCAGAGCCTCTGGACATCGGTTCCCAGGCAGAACCTGGAAGTTAATTATCTCATAAACCCGCCCCGCCCATATACTGATGATGCTATACCAATCCTTGCAGGAGCCGTAAATTTTTTACCCCACCCCAGCCCTCCCCTTAGCAAGGGAAGGGAGTAAGAAATTCACAAATGATTTAGGATTGCTATACCAGACACGATATTACCAATTACCAATTACCAATTACCAATTGCCAATTGCCAATTACCAATTCCCAATTCCCAAAAAGCGCTGCGTGTCTATTTTAGACCAGATTGCACGCGCCAGAGCGACGCATAAACTCCGTCCAGTTCGACAAGTTGTTCGTGCTGCCCCGATTCTACCACTATCCCCTCATCCATCACAAAAATGCAGTCAGCATTGCGGACAGTAGAAAGACGGTGGGCGATCGCAATTGTAGTGCGATTCTTAGTAATTCGTTCGAGCGATCGCTGAATTGCAGCTTCCGTCTCGTTATCCACCGCTGAAGTAGCTTCATCAAGGATCAAAATCGGCGGATTCTTCAAAACAGCCCTCGCAATTGCAATGCGCTGCCGCTGTCCCCCCGACAATTTTTGACCGCGTTCCCCTACAATAGTCTTGTAACCGTCCGGCAATTGGACTATAAACTCGTGCGCTTCAGCAATTTTAGCAGCATTTACTATCTCTCGATTACTTACCTCAAAACTGCCGTAAGCAATATTTTCTGCCACCGTACCGTGAAACAAAAACACATCTTGACTCACCAATCCGATCGCTCTCCGCAAATCTTTTAAATTCAGATTATTTAACTCTATACCGTCGAGATAAATATTCCCGTACTGTACCTCGTACAGCCTCAAAATTAGTTTCACCAGCGTACTTTTTCCCGAACCAGTCGCCCCAACAATCGCAGTAGTTTTCCCCGCCGGCAGAGTCATAGAAAAATACTGCAAAATCGGTTTTCTTTGATTGTAAGAAAAGGTAACATTTTTAAATTCCAACTCACCCTTAATCGAACTAACCGGCAGCCGAATATCACCCGTGCGAATAGCGATCGGAGTATCCAACAAATTCATCACCCGATTAGTAGAAGCCATAGCGCGCTGGTATTGATCCAGAGTATCTCCCAGGCGAGTCAGCGGCCACAGCAACCGCTGCGTCATAAACACCAAAACGCTGTAAGTTCCCACAGACAACCGACCCGCCACCACCTCCAAACCGCCCATAAATAGCGTTGCAATAAACCCCAAGAAAATCACAACCCGAATCAGCGGAATAAAAGCAGCCGAAAGTACGATCGCCCGTCGGTTGCTTTCGCGGTAAGCTTGGCTTTGTGTTTCGATGCGCTGAATCTCATAATCTTCGGAAGTAAAACTTTTAATAGTAGTAATTCCCATCAAATTATTCGACAGTTGCCCGTTGAGAAAACTCACCTTTTCCCGCACATCAGCATAGAGAGGAGCGAGGCGCTCTTGAAAAGCGATCGAACCCCAAATAATAAAAGGTATCGGCAGCATAGACAGCCCAGCCACACCAGGAGAAGCAGCAAAAAAAGCCGCGCCAATCACAACAACCGTTGTAAATACCTGAATCACCTCATTAGCGCCGTCGTCCAAAAAACGTTCGAGTTGATTGATATCATCATTGAGAATAGAAATCAAACCGCCCGTGCTGCGTTCTTCAAAATAAGCTAATTCTAATTCCTGCAAATGGCTGTAAGCTTCCAGACGCAAATCGTGCTCAATATCCTGAGCCAAATTGCGCCACAAATAATCATAGGCATATTCAAAAAGAGATTCCAACGCCCAAACAACCGCGCTCAAAATAGTGATAATTGCCAGTTGCCAAAAGACATCTTTTATGCCCCACTGAGCGAGGAGAGAATCTTGCTGTTTCACCACCACATCAACGGCAATACCGATTAATGCTGGCGGCGCTAAATCAAAGAATTTATTCAGCAGCGAACAGATACTTGCCAGCCAAGCTTTCACGCGGTAGCGGCGCCCGTACCTCAGCAGCCGCTTTAGGGGATGGACAGGTTTTGATTGATTTGGTGATACTTGAGAATCATTCATAGGGCATCGGTATCGGAAATAGGGTCGAGAATTAAAAATTAGTAGGGTGCTCGGCGCGCACCTTACCCTTGTTCAATTTTTAATTCTCAAATGCCCCGTTCCTAGGCTTTAAACGTTAACACTGGCTTCATTTTAGCGACAACACCAACTATTTGCGCCTCAACCTGGACGTCAATTACTGGTTGAATAGGCTTGTAAGCGGCCGGTGCTTCTTCGATTCTGCGTTCTTCGCGCCAGGTAATGCAATCTACGCCCGTTAATCCCAAAGTCGACTCAGTTTTGTCAGCACCTTGGCGGCTCATATCGAAGCGCGATCGCGCCCTACCTGCACCGTGAGAAGCCGATCGCAAAAATCGATCGTTCCCCGAACCAACCAGTAAAAAAGACGGCGCGCCCATCGAACCCGGTACAATTACAGGCTGGCCGGAATGTGCGGGACAAGCGCCTTTGCGCGTTACCCAGCCGGCACCTTCAGCTAAGGTGATATTGTGAGGCAAATCGTATACTAAGGGAGCTTCCACATCGCCGAAAACTTGCCGCAAACGCCAGCGCAAAAGTTCTGCTAGCAGCAAACGGTTGATAAAACCGTAGTTAGCGGCGGTTGCTTCCGCTTGCAGGTAGCTGTTCACAAGTTCGGGATTTGCAGCAGCAGACAGCGGGAAAAGCGCGGATTCAGGATGTTTCAGAGTTTTCGGCCAGGCCTCGCAAGCTCGATCGCGCCACATTCCGCCGATATATTTGCCGACATTCCGCGACCCCGAGTGAATCATAAAAGCGATTTGTCCCGATCGAACTCCCCAAGTATAAGCCGTAGCTCGATCGATAACTTCCTCAACCACTTGAATTTCGACAAAGTGATTGCCGCCACCGATGGTAGCTAACCCGCCATCCCTGACTAAGCCGTCAATCGATTTTAGATTTTAGATTTTAGATTTTAGATTGACCCCACGGATAAATGCTCTTTCTTGAGGATTTTCGATTTGAGATTTTGGATTGATTCCACGGATAAATCACGTGGCGGGTACCACCTTTGAAATTCTTGGTCATTTGGGACTAATTCTTCGGGCGCCCATTTGACATCGCCATTCATGGAACCGCCGAGGAAAGTACGCGCGTGCCAAGCTATCCCGCTCTTAATCGCACTCTGTAGCCAACTGCTGGAAATCCGAATTAGCCGCGCTGCCGGTTGCCTCGTCTGGCATAGCATCCAGCCATCCGGGAATCCCGTGTTGGAACATGGCGCGAGCAGTTTTTGCAGTCATGCTGACATCGCGAGTACCGAAGAAATAATCGCCTTTGAGCAATTCTACAAATCGATCGCGCTGACAAGTGAATTTCAAAGGTGGTACCCGCCACGTGATTTATCCGTGGAATCAATCCAAAATCTCAAATCGAAAATCCTCAAGTCCCCGCATTTATCCGTGGGGTCAATCTAAAATCTAAAATCTAAAATCTAAAATCGATTGACTGAGGAATTGTTCGATCGACAAATCCGCAACGTGTAACCGCATCCCGCAATTGATATCAGAACCGGTAGCCGCCGGAATCACCATTCCTGCTGTTTCTACAATAGAGCCGATCGCCACCCCCGCATCCCCCGGATGGAAGTCAGGAGTAGCGCAGGCGCGGCAAACGCAGCCGCCTTGAGGGTGTCGAACATTCGCCAAATTTGCTAACTGTTTGAGCGCCTTTGCTTCCACAGGAAAATCCTCTGGGAGCAAAACTTCTGCTGTTGGAGCACTGGCATCTTGCCAGTGTTCTTTCAAAGAACTATTGAGAGAAATGGAGTAAACTTTGTTGCTGTAACTAACATCAAGACCTTGCCGAGACAAAGCTCGCAAAAGCCTGTTCAAGTTTTTTGGCTGCTGCATAAATAGTCTGTTGCGGGTTGCATAGCAACCCCCAAAAGTTGAAGAGATTTTTTAGGGAACAAAAGACTTGGGTTCAGCAGCCGCAATCTTTTTCAAGATAAGTTGAAAGGCAACTTTTCTAATGACTCAACTTCTAACATATCATTTTTGATATGTCAACCCTTTCATTGAATTTTTAATAAATATATATGATTTACCCAGCGGTGTCAGAAACCCGGTTTCTGCCTAGCAAAATCGCATCCAAACCAAAGATTTTGCGAAGAAACCGGGTTTCTTGGGCCAGCGCGTCCGACCGCATTCCAGTCTTTATTGCGAGGAAGTAGGGGCAATCCCCCGTGGTTGACCATCCCCACTTAACTATCAGCCGGCAAGTCCCTCGGTATATTTAAAGGGGATTAATCTGAGCGCTGCGCGAAGTACCCCGAATAAATTACCGCAGGGATGTCCAGAAGCGTCGAATGGAGGGACGGAAGGCGACAATTAGACATTGCAAGTACCTTTAACTTTAATGTACTTTCTAAACATTAAAGTTAAAAAATGGTACATTAAAGTAGGTCGAAAAAAGGAAGTTTCCAATGCAAGTGACATACAAATACCGCCTCAAACCCACAAAAGCCCAACTAGCAACAATTGTGGCTCATTTAGAACTCTGTCGTCGGCAGTACAACTACCGACGGGCGCGAAAGATTTAGGTGGTGGGAAGCCACGAGAACACCTATCAATGCCTGCCCCTTGATTGTTTCTCTAGTCCCTGTTGAGGAGATTTATCAAAATATTCCCTTAACTAGGGTGCAGACTAGGGATGGTAGAAAAAAGGATGAGTTAGGCAATCCTTTGACCAGAAAAGGTGACATTTTCTCAAATATTGAAGGCGGTTACGTCCAGTGGCAAACCATACAGCTTGCTGACCTGAAAAACACTAAAAAACTATTTCCTGATTACAAAGTGTTGGATTCGCAGGTTTTGCAGGATGTTGTAAACAGGGTGGAAACTTCCTTTTCAAATTTCACCACGCCGGACAAAAATGGCAATCGTAGAGGCAAACCCAAGTTCAAAGGGTTTCACTACTACAAATCTTTCACTTACTCTCAATTAGACAACTTAGATATTGCTAAGGATGAGCAAAATAGGATTTGTATTAACCTGGCAAAAATAGGTCAAGTGCCTATGGTTTTCCATCGTTCAATACCAACAGGATTTAAGGTTAAGACGGGTACAGTCGTCAAAGAAGCGGATGGGTGGTATATTTCCCTGACGCTAGAAGATAAGACGGTTCCCGTAACGGTTGCAGAAATTCAACCGACTGACAAAAATACTGTTGGTATCGACTTAGGAATCACTAATTACGTTTATCTTTCTAATGGGGAAAGAGTTGAAAATCCTAGATTCTTAAGGAAGTCGGCCCAGAAACTGGCAAGACTTCAAGCGAAGTTAGCTAAAAAAATCAAGGGTGACAAGCCTTGGAAAGTTATCAAGGACAGGACTTCCAAACTCCATCAGTTTATAGCTAGAGCTAGACTGGATTTTCAATTCAAAACGGCACATGAGCTATTTGGCAAATGTGATGTTTTAGTTATTGAAGACTTGAGTGTCAAAAATCTGACTAGACGTGCCAAGCCCAAGACCGATATAGAGGATAGCCATTTGGTTTATTTGCCAAACGGTCAGTCAGCTAAAAGTGGCTTAAATAAATCAATGCTTGATGTTGCTCACGGGCAATTCGCCAGCGTCCTCAAGTATGTCGCTTGGAAGTTAGGTAAAACGGTTCTATTTATTGACCCCAAAGGAACTTCTCAGCATTGCTGGAATTGCCTTAACAAAGTACCGAAAGAATTGTCAGATCGATGGCATTCTTGTCAGTGTGGAGAATCTTTGGAGCGAGATGAAAATTCAGCCAAACTTATAAAGAAGATTGGTCTAAGCTACGAAAGTGGCGGGGGAACTCCGTCACTCAAAAAAGCCTTTGCAAAAAAGGAAAAAGAAGCCTGCGGTCTAACGGTAATCCGTTGACGGTCAGGTTAGTTCACAGATAATATCTAACCGTTGTGACAACCCGACTTTTTTTAGCCCGCAAAGTAGCTTTCAAAAAGAAAGCAGTTTGATTGTGCAGCAGTCCCTCCCACCAATTTCGCGTCACAAAAGCCGGAATTATCAGTGTTAAATACACTCCCGGTCGCTGCTCTTCAAACAAAGTCAAAAAGTGTGTCAAAGCCGAACTAACAGAACGGTAAGGAGATTCCAGAATTTCCAAAGGAATATCTGACTGCAAATCTTTCCAAGCTAATTGTAATTTTTCTCGATCGGTCAAACCAATATCTACGTGAACTGCCACAACTTCATCAGCAATTAAACGAGCGTAATCAAGGGCCTCGAAAGTACCCCGGTGCAACTGCCCGACTAACACTACTGCCGGATGTGTCACCGTCTTAACTTTAGGTCTGGGAAGATAAGACCTCGGTTCTATTCCCTGAATGCTCAAGCGAGCCGCGACATACCGATAGTGTCGGTGAATAGCTAAAAATAGACTGACTACGATCGGAATAGTTACTACGACAACCCAAGCTCCCAAAAGGAATTTTGTAGCGAGAATTACAGCCAAAACTCCCATTGTTGCCACTGCACCAATACCGTTCATCACAGCACTAACTTGCCAACCTCTACCTCGTTCCTTAAACCAGTGAATTACCATTCCCGATTGGGAGAGAGTAAAAGAAGTGAAAACTCCAACCGCATACAGGGGAAGCACCGCGCTCGTATTGCCTCGAAAGATGATAATTAAAAGAGCAGCGCAGAAGCTGAGCAGATTAATGCCATTAGAATAAACCAGTCGATCGCCCAACAGCGACAACTGCCGGGGCAAGTACCCGTCCCGCGCCAAAAAATAACAAAGTCGCGGAAAATCAGCATAGCTCGTATTTGCCGCCAACAGCAAAATTAATAGAGTTGCTGCCTGCAAATAGTAATAAAATATACCGACACCAAAAATCTGTTTTCCCAATACAGAAAGGAGGGTTTCATGTTCTGTAGGAATCACCTGATAAATATGAGCCAAGTAACTAATCCCCAAAAACATCGCTCCCAGAATTCCCCCCATATAGGTCAAAGTCAGGCGCGCATTTTTCCATTCAGGAGGCTTAAAAGCCAACACCCCGTCTGATATGGCTTCAACTCCAGTCAGGGCAGTACAGCCCGCCGCAAAGGCGCGCGCCAGCAGAAATAATCCCAAAGGTTCCTGAGCTGGAATATTTTGTACGGTCGGAAAAACATGACCTGTTGCCTGTTGGAATAAACCGCAGCCAATCAAAATAAAAATGCCAATGAGAAACCCATAGGTGGGAACCATAAATATATTGCCCGATTCCCGCAATCCCCTGAGATTGGCAAACATGATTAGGACAATAAAAAATAAGCACAGTTCAACTGTGTAGGGGTGCAGCGAGGGAACTGCTGAAGTTAAGGCCGCAACGCCAGCCGAAATACTTACAGTTACAGTTAAAATGTAGTCAATCATCAACGAAGCCGCTGCGATCAAACCGGGATAAATACCCAAGTTTTCTCGCGCTACAATGTAAGCGCCACCGCCGTTGGGGTACGCTTTAATTGTCTGTCGGTAAGACAGCGCCACGATCGCCAACAGTAAAATAATAATTCCAGAAATAGGCAGCGATAAACTCAAACTGCTACTCCCCGCTAGTAATAGCACGAGCAGAGTTTCTTGAGTAGCGTAGGCAACAGACGAAAGTGCATCGGAAGCCAGAACAGCTAGTCCAGTAGCGTTACTCAGCCGTTCGTGAATAGATGCGCTAGTCGGAAGAGATTCACCCAGTAAAAATCGCTTGAGTCGAGAATAAGTGTACATGGAAACTCAATATATAGGCGTCCACAAATCATAATCTAGACGGGAACCGTTTTAAGTAATTTTTGGCTCACAATTTGTAATTCTGTCTCGCTTGTTGAGTCAGCTTCAGCTTGTGTTCGAGAGCTTGCCAATTTTCCGCTGCGATATCGCTGATGAACTCGTCGAGACAGTCGCGGTAAATAGAGAGCGATCGCAACAATTCCTCTCGATTGTACTTTGCCACCATCACTCCCAGCTCGGGATTGCCGCCGCCTACGCGGCTCGTGTCCCGAAAACCAGAACTCGCCAAATGTTGGGCTAAATTAACAATATCCCGATCGCCCTCCCGAACTCCTGCTGCAACCAGCGTCGCGCTCGCCACGAGCGGCAAATGAGAAATCCAAGCCACAGCTCGATCGTGATCGAGAGGGGAACATCGGTAAACTGAGGCACCCAGCAACCGTGCAATTTCCTCAACCCGGTCCACCGCAGCCGCCGGCGTCTGAGGCTGCGGCGTCAGCACGTAAGGTCTGCCCACAAACAAATCCGGCACCGCCGCGTCGATTCCGCTTTCAGCAGTCCCCGCCATCGGGTGTCCCCCCACAAAATTCGGCCACAGAGAAGACACAGCCTGCACTATGGGTGTTTTTACAGAACCGACATCCGTTACAATAGTATTAGGGGAAAGATGGGGTACCAAATCTCGGACGATCGGCTCGATCGACCCCAAAGGGGTGCAAATAAAAACCACATCGGCTGCTGCCATCAGAGACAGGTGTATGCTGGCATCATTGACAACACCGCGAGCTTGCGCCCGATCGCAAGTTTGCTGCCGACTCGAGACGCCAAAAACATCACACCCGCGCGATCGCAAATCCAGCCCGATCGAGCCACCAATTAAACCCAGTCCTACAATACCGATATTCATAGCAATAAAATGGGGATATTTGATACGGTACCGCCCCCATGACAGTCGAGGAACTCCTGAAAAAATATGCCGCCGGAGAAAGAAACTTTGCCGGAATCAACCTGACTGAGGCCAACCTCAGCGGCGTCAACTTGAGCGGAGCCAACCTCAAGGGTGCGAATCTGAGTGTAGCAAACCTGAGCGGAGCCAACCTCAGCAAAACCAACCTCACCGGTGCCAAACTCAACATCGCCAGACTCAGCGGCGCCCATCTCGGCGGCGCCAACCTCACTGACGCAGACCTCAACGTCGCCTACCTCGTGCGAGTTGACCTCAAAAGAGCCACACTCACAGGAGCAAAACTGATCAGAGCCGAGCTCATTCGAGCCGAGCTCAGCGGAGCCAACCTCTGCAGAGCCAACCTCAGCGGCGCCACGCTCACCGAAGCCACTCTCCGAGGAGCCAACCTCGCTCAAGCCAACCTTCGAGGCGCTCACCTCAGCGGCGCGTGCTTGACAGAAGCCAACCTCGAACAAGCCAACCTCCAAGGCGCCGACCTCAGCCGAGCCGACCTCAGCGGCGCCGATTTGCGAGGCACAGAACTGCGACAAGCCAACCTCACTCAAGCCGTACTCAGCGGCGCCGACCTCAGCGGCGTCAATCTGCGCTGGGCCATTCTCAGCGGCTGCAATCTGCGCTGGGCAGACCTCAGCGAAGCTAAATTAAGCGGTGCCGACCTCAGCCGAGCCGACCTCTGCCACGCCAACTTATTGAAAGCCAGTTTAGTTCACGCCGACCTGTCAAATGCCTATCTGATCCGCGCCGACTGGATTGGAGCCGACTTAACCGGAGCCACCTTAACCGGAGCCAAACTCCACGGCGTTTCGCGGCTGGGCATCAAAACCGAAGGCATGACCTGCAAGTGGGTGGATCTGAGTCCAAACGGCGACCACAGCCAAATTTACTGGTTAAACTCCGGAGGAACCCACGAATTTTTTCACGAAACCTTGCCCACAGTTCGGATTGTGATTGACTCGCCCTTAGACCAAGGCGCTCATTTTGCCCTGGCTGCCACTTATTACCAAATTGCCCAACAATACCCGACTTTAAGTCAGCCGCCCACGATCGAAGTCAGCTCCCGGCGCACCGTACTCGCTTTTAAAATGGACAGCGACGATAAATTATTTGCCACCGCTTACGTTGCCATCATTCCTTTTAACGACGCCGCCACAACTCAAAAAAACCTGATCGCTTTGATGAAAATGATTCAATCTCACGATTCAGGCAAACTTAACGTCAAAGAATCCAAACACGTCCAGTTATGCAGCAAAGCTCTCAATCAAGCTATCAGTAAAGTAGACCAAATCAAAATTTCGAGTTCTTTTCCAAAAATCGGCGAAAGCATCAATTTTTTTCAAATTCCTACACAGATGATCTTAATTAATTCCCGCGACCAAAGACTCAGCGTCTATCACCACCCAGCCTTCGGCAAGCGGCTGATTAAAAAATACGACCAGACCAACTCAACCTCCGCCAAGTTAGCCGAAAGCACAAAATTGGCTCAAGCTAATATCAGTACCTTTTTGGATTTTATAAAAGGCTTCCACAATATAGATGTCTAGGCATATTGCATCAAGTTACAAAAAATGCTTATTCTAGTTTAAAGGTTGGCACTACAAAGCTTTGTTCTAGCTAACACATCAGGGAAATTGAAAAGCATGGATGCCGAAGAACTCATCACCAAATATGTAGCAGGAGAAAGAGACTTTACTGCCATCCTCCTTTGCGAGGCAAATCTCAGCAGGATCGATCTCAGCGGGGCTAATTTCAGTGAGGCAATCTTGAGCCTCACCAACATGAGCGGCACCAATCTGTCAAACGCCAACATGAGAAAAGCCAAACTCAATGTTGCCAGACTCAGCGGTGCCAATCTCAATAAAGCCAACCTCAGCGGCGCTATCCTCAACGTGGCTAACTTGATTCGAGCCGACCTCCGCGAAGCCCAACTCGTCGAAGCTACAATGATCAGATCCGAACTTATCCGAGCCAACCTCAGCAGTGCAAACTTGAGCGGTGCAAACCTCAGCGAAGCAGATTTGAGAGAAGCAACCCTCAGAGAAGCCAATCTAGAACAAGCCGACCTCAGCGGGGCTCACCTCAGAGGCGCTTCCCTAACAGCGGCAAACTTGGAACGGGCTAACTTGCACAGGGCCGACCTCAGTAGGGCAGACTTGCGAGGAGTCAACCTCTGCAATGCCGAACTCAGACAAGCTAATCTGTCTCAAGCCAACCTCAGCGGCGCTGACTTGCGAGGCGCTAATCTGCGGTGGGCTGACCTCAGCGGGGCGAACTTGACCGGCGCTGACCTCGACGAAGCGAGATTGAGCGGGGCTAACTTGTACGGGGCAAATTTGAGCAATGTCAACCTGTTGAACGCTACTCTGGTACACGCGGATTTGACTCAAGCCAATTTGATTCACGCTGATTGGGTGGGGGCAGATTTGACGGGGGCGGCTCTGACGGGGGCAAAAATTTACGCGGTGTCCAGGTTTGGTGTGAAAGCAGATGACATTACCTGCGATTGGGTTGATATGAGCCCTAACGGCGATCGCAGCCACATTCAGCGCTTTACCCCAGAAGAATCTCAAAGGTTTTTCAATGCTACACCGCCGACAGTTCAAATTATTGTCGATCGACCCCTAGACCCCGACGCTAACTTTATCCTCGCGGCTACCTACCGTCAAATTGCCCGTCAATACTCGGGTTTGAGCAATCCTCCCAGCATAGAAGTAAATTCGCGACGCACAATCATCTCATTTAGAATAGACCAAGACGAGCAACTATTTTCCACAGCTTTTGTTGCCATTATTCCCTTTAGCGACGCGGCATTTACTCAGAAAAATCTCATTACTCTGATCAAAATGATTCAACCCCAAAGTGGCAATAACCTGGGCGTCAGAGTCTCAAATATGGTAGTGCAATTGAACGTGACCCTGACCAAAACAATGAGAAAAATAGGGGAAATGAAAATTCAGCCGATTCGCCTCGATCGCGAACCAGAGTCAAATTTTTTCCAATCGCCTACCCAAACTGTACTGGCTAACTCCAGCGCCGAAAGTTTGATGATTCACTATCACCCAGACTTTGGCCGAAACTTAACAAATGTGCCGGGAGTCAACAAAACCTCTATCAGCCCTGCAATTAAAGCCCAAAGATTCACAACCCCGCCGCTAAATACGGTCGTTGAGTTTGTCAAAAGCTTTTATCAGATCGGTGAGTAAATACTATAAATTTATTTGAAATAATTTCTATTCATGCCCTATAAAAGTTAGCCGATTGCCCTTTCAGTTAGGTAAAAAAATGGAAGCTGAAGAACTTCTCAAACGATTTGCACTCGTCAAAAGATACACAGAAGGCGACAGAGATTTCACAGGAATCAACCTGAATGAAGCTAATCTCAGCCGCATCAACCTCAGCCAATCTATTTTAAGGGGGGCTAGCTTATTTGTCACCAACATCAGCGGCGCTAACTTGAGCGAAGCTAACTTGAGCGAAGCTAACCTGAATGTTGCTAGACTCAGCAGTAGCAATCTCTCGCGGGCAATCTTAAACGGGGCTACTCTCAACGTAGCAAACTTAGTGAGAGCCGATTTAACTGCCGCTCAATTAATCGGAGCATCCCTGATTAGAAGCGAGTTAGTCCGCTGCGAACTCAGCAAAGCTAACTTCAGCGGCGCCAACCTGACTGAAGCAGATTTAAGAGAGGTAAAACTGACGCAAGCTAACTTGTGCGGTGCTAATCTTTCCGGTGCAAATCTTAGAGGTGCTTCCGCTGCTTCAGCTAACTTTCAAGGAGCTAACTTGCACGGCGCGGATTTGACGAAAGCAGAACTTAGCG
Organism: Microcoleus sp. AR_TQ3_B6; assembly: GCF_036702785.1. Taxonomy (NCBI): domain Bacteria; kingdom Bacillati; phylum Cyanobacteriota; class Cyanophyceae; order Oscillatoriales; family Microcoleaceae; genus Microcoleus; species Microcoleus sp. AR_TQ3_B6. The sequence continues at coordinate 92,582 of NZ_JAUBVJ010000015.1, forward strand.
GCGTCAATTTCAGCAAAGCGGATCTGAGACAAGCTTGTTTGCAGCAGGTGGATCTGTGCGGTGCCGATTTGAGCGGAGCTAATCTCAAATGGGCTGATTTGAGCGGAGCTAACCTCAACGGTGCCGATCTGAGCGATTCTAAATTCAGCGGAGCCAACCTCAACGGAGCAGATTTAAGAAATACTAATTTAGCAAATGCTAGTTTGGTTCACGCTGATTTGACAGAAACAAATTTGATTAATGCAGATTGGGTGGGCGCTGATTTGAGGGGAGCAACTTTAACAGGGGCAAAAGTGTATTTGGTTCCCCGGTTTGGCATCATCGCAGATGATATTACTTGCCAGTGGGTTGACATCAGCCCCGCCGGCGATGGCACTCAGATTCAAAAATTTAAGTCGTCGTCAGAATCGAGAAAATTTTTAAATCACACGCCCGGGTTGGTGCGAATTGTGGTTGATGCACTTTTAGACCACTCAGCCAACAGCGCTTTAGCAATCGCTTACAGCGAAATAGCTCAGCATTACCCACCACTGAGCTGTCCTCCCAATATTGAAGTCGGCTACCGCCGGACAACTCTCACTTTTAGATTTGATAGCGACGAGCATTTATTGCCAGCAGCTTTTGTAGCGATTCTTCCTTTTAAGGATGCTGTACAAACTCAGAAAAATATTATGGCTGTTAGCAAAAATATCGAAAGTCAAGATTTGGCAAAAAAACGAAGAGTGCAGTTGTCTAAAGCATTAAATGCAGCGGTGGAGAATTTAAATGAGTTGAAAAACCACCTGCAAGGAGTACTAAATGCCCACCAGCAAACAAGGTTTTTTCATTCACCTACCCAAACTATTTTAATTAGTTCGGGGCAGGAGATTTTGACCGTGCAGTCTCACCCGAATTTTGGTCAGCGAGGTGGAAATAATCACCAGAGTAAATTCAGTTTGCCTGTGGGTCAAAAAGTAGTTGATTTTATCGCCAGTTTTGATTATGTTGATTGAGGAATGTTAACAGTACAATCGATTGATTGAGGTAGAAGTCCACAACTCGCTGCTCCGTTTCCTGCGATCGAACTCCGAGCCGCACTGGCCCCACCATTTAACGATGGCGCGGCTCGTGGCGCGGGCTTTGCGCTTGGGGCGCAGCGCTCTGATCCAAACGGGGCTTCCGGCTGGAGCTTACCGACAGCGGTATCGAGTCAGCTATTTGATGCCGATTTTGATGTGGCCGGATCCTGTGATTTTGGTGGCGCCGATACCGCTGCTGGAACATTTGCAGGCGGTGGAAATTCCGCGCTTGCAAGAGTGGCTGCAAACTGAGCGGCCGATCGAGATTTATTCGGATAATGCCAGTGGACGAGGATTGATGCTAGCAGATCCCGAGTCTTGGCTGGCGGCTCGCTTGGCTGCTGATTCGCCACTTCCGAGCAATATTCCGACAATTATCGACGGTGTGGATGATTTGGAAGTGTGGACGCGCCAGCAATTGACGGCGTGTTTGCAACCTGCTGACTGGAATGATTTAATGCAATCTGTGCCTTTGGAAGCCGATGCAATCCTCCAAGGGCGGGTAATGCTAACGCGGGCTTTCTTTCAGCATCCGGCGAAACCTGAGGAGTGCTATTTGCTGGAAACTGCAGAGCAAAATATTTTGGAGGGGCTGTGGGAAAGGATCGAGCCAAATTCGCTGATTCCGGCTGCTTGGAGCAATTTTTGGCAGCGGTGGGAAGCAAACGGAAAACTGCGGTGGGCGCAAATTCATCGGGAGGCTGGCTCATTTTCTCTTTTCTGCGCGCCGGTTCAGGTGGCTGAGGTTTTGAGCAAAATTTGGGATTGTCAGCCTGTGGTGTTGATTGGGGGGGCGGTGGATGTGGAACCGAAGGCTCCGATCTTCCGGCAAATGCTGGGACTGCCAGAATTGACGAGCGTTAAGTTTTCGCCCGATCGACAAAGCGAATTAATTCAACTGTACATTCCCAACTGGCTGCCGCTGCCAAATACGCCGGAATTTCAGGGTGTTTTAATTGAAGAAATTCGGACTTTGCTGTTGATGAGCGCGTCGGTGGCGGGTTTAACGGTGTTGATTGTGGGTGATGTACCGCTGAAGGCTAGGCTGGCGGCGATTTTGGCTTCTGAGTTCGGTTCTCGGGTGCAGCTAGAAAAGACTGATGTGGGCGAGAATGCGATTTTGGTGACGGGGTGGGAGTTTTGGCGGGAACATCAGGGGGAATTGAGGGCGCCTCACTTGCTGGCGATCGCAACTTTGCCATTGCCTTCTTTGGAAAATCCTTTGGTGACGGCGCGTGTGGCTTATTATAAGGAGCAGCGCCGGGATTGGTTTCGGTTGTATTTGCTGCCGGCGGCGCTGAATGAGTTGCAGCGGGCGATCGCGCCGGTGCGAGAACGTCAAGGGGTGGTGGCGATTTTCGACAGCAGGGTGATTCACCGCAGTTACGGACAGCAGGTTTTAGCGGCTTTGAGTCCTTTTGCGAGGATTGATTATTTGGATACGACTTGGCTGACGCAGGCTTGAGATGACCTGTTGGCGTATAATTTGGTTGGGTATCCAGTTGAAATCTAATTTAGCAGACAAAGATTATGGGTGAAGCTAAGCGTCGCAAAGAGTCGATCGGCGACGAATACGGTAAAGAAGAACGCATCCTTCCCTGGCTGCCAATCACGAAAACCCAAAGCGAAGATTTTGTCAAGTGGACAAGTCGCGGAAGCTGGATCGGGATTAGCCTTTTGGTGGCTTGGTGGATTGTAGTGCGATTTGTGGGCCCTGCGGCGGGTTGGTGGGTGGTTAACTGATGCCAGACTCGACAAATGCCTGTATTCTTGGCATTGTGTCGAGTTTCACTCGGAAACAAGCTGCTGAATTTTTAGGAAAATTTTAGTTGCGAATTTGGACTTGGTATGGTATCTTAATTATCTGCGGGCAATTAGCACAGTGGTAGCGCACTTCCTTCACACGGAAGGGGTCGCAGGTTCAAATCCTGCATTGCCCATCGAATTTATTATCTCATCCGTTAAGGGTTTCTGGTTTCTCGTCAGACCTAGAATTCCATTCCTCGTATTGTCAAAGGCAATAAACACTTGCTTTTGCAAAAAACTCTTTTTCTTCGTCACTGAGTAAGTCCCCAACTAACAGCGAGTTCCCCTCGTCCGCAACCAAGGAAAGACTTTTTCGCAAAAGATAGTTTACAAAAAAAAGAAAGGGTGATCAAGTTCACCCTTAGAGAGGTTAGAAATGAGCGCCTAAAGTGTTAGTTGCTTTCCCCTGGGAGTTGTTTTTGAGATTCAGATCGCAACGAATCACGAAAATCAACGACCTTCTGCATTACAGTGGCACACTCACCTTTCACCGGATAGTAGCCATGAATGTCTTTTGCTTCCAAGCTTTCTGATTGCATCATGTGTGCAAATGACAGTGTAGCTTGGTCAGAAGCTTCTAGGTGATCGACAATTAAATCCTCTTTTGATATTCCGTGGAGTTCTCGTAACTCTTTTGGGTTCATTTTCAGGAGAATTTCGTAGTCCTGGCAAGTAATCCAACCTTGGGAGCAAAGCTTGACCCCATGATCTTTTAGAACCTCTCGGCGACGACTATACGTAATTCTGTGATTGTTTCGGATTTCTGCTTTCAGGAGCTTTGGCTTATCCCGAATGTCTCGGTTGAATTCTTCTGCTTCACAGTTTGGATGCCAACCTGTTTTCATGTGTAGAAACAGTCGCATACCAAGATCGCGAATTAGAGCTAAACGTGCTTTGGCAATCACGTTAATCTCAGCATCATGTGCCTCTGAAGCGTAATACTCAACAATGGCAGAGCAAAATCTGTCCTCCAGAATGTCACGTCGTCCTTGATGGTCAGTATAGCCCTCTAGGGTCAAAGATTTGCCCGCAAAGGGTTTTAGCGGTTCAGGCAGGCTGTTGTTTATTGGATCGGCCTCCTTGACTTTCTTAACCCAATAACTAATTGCTGTTGAAGTCTTGCCGACAAAACGGCCTAAACCACGCATGGACATTCCGGATCGACCTGTCTTTTTCACTGTGAAGTATTCACCGTCATGTTCAATACGCCGAAGCAGGGACTTGGAAAAATCTTGACTTTTTGACATTGGAAATTTCTCTTGACTTTTGTAGGTTTATCCTGTACTTCCAAGAGACCGTGATATGCTAAAATGATGCATACACTAAGTAATCTGGGCGCAAAAACCTAATTTTGGGCTTCCAGTTTGGTCTCCTAGCAGATACAGAGCGAGTTGATTGCTTGTGGGCGGCAGGGGAATTGAACCCCTCAGCGTCGAGTTTACGAGGCCCACCTGGCACCAAGCGCCGCCCATTTCTTGTATCGCTCCTAAACGTATTGGGGTTTTACCCCGCTTATGTATGACAAAACGGCAAGGTCAGCTTTCTATTGTGTGTCCTTGTCGTTTTGTTTTCGCTCCAAAATACTTAAGACTTGACCAAAATCAAAGCCATCTGTATCTTGTGTCTTTTGTTCCAATTTGCGCTCTAAAGAGGCTACTCGGTTTCTAAGGGCTTCTATCTCTTTTGCCATTTTAGTGAGAACTATGCCTATTTGCTTCTCAAGGCTTTGGCTTTCTTCATCAAATTTGCTCGTTGGTTCTTGTTTTCGTTCTGCTGCGTTATCTAATAGTTGTTCGGTTCTAGGTACTTGCCCTGAAGTGCCGTTGGTTTTGACAGAGGACACGACTACTGGATTTTCTAGCTCTTCTTTAACGAGCTCATCTGAAAAGTCTAGCTGCTGTGACTCTTGCTTAGTCGGTGAGAGTTGTACCTTATTTAGTTGCAAGTCTTGATCGCTTTCCTTAATCTCATCTTGTTTAAGCCGATCGTGCCATTCAACACCTTTCTCCCCTAGCAATGCAGCAAGCTGTGACTTGACTTCAGGGTAAAGGGAAAATATGTAAGGAGGCTTGTGCCTATTTTCAGTACCAGGCTTTATGCTCCTGTGTACCACCCCTTTCTGAACTAGATCGTCAGCACGGTTTAGAGCTGCCGATCGAGATAAACCCGATACATCGGCTAAATCTTTCGCTTCGACAAACTCCTCCTGTAGGAGTTTGGCGATCATGTTCTGGTAATGCTTTGAACTACTTATCTCCCAAAAGATGCTAGCATCCAGCTTCATCATTTTTGAAGCCTGACTGTTTGGGTATAATTGCTCTAGTTGGCTTTGATTATATGGCGTCTGGGAATCATCGATAGGCATATCAGCTTCAGAATTAAAAACCTCTCCTTTACTGTAGCGCGATAAAAGAAAAAAAAACAAGTAGCCGCATTAATTTTTTGAGAACCTCTTCCTTAAGGCAAGCAATAGGCTTTTAGGAGTACCGGTAAAAAAGATTTTGAGTAACCGTATCTTCGTGGAGGTCTTTTCAAACAGGCTTGCCCACCGCAGAGCATGGTCTTCAATTACTGCAAATACAATCATCTTGCCGGGATACTGCCCCGATTCATCCTTGTGGCAAACCTGCATAAGATATTCCCACTGTCTCCGCAGCGTATCCCGATTGCTGAGAGTGCGCTCTAATCCCGTCCCCTCGCAATCAATCTCATCGGGGTCTAACCCTTGCTCAATCAAGGTATTGCGGTCTTCTTCAGAAAAATTTGCCCCCCGAATCCCCTCCCGTTGAAAGCGAGTCTGTGCTTGAGGAAGGCTGTAATCTACCCAATCGCCTTCATTAACCGCATCCCGATAAGGATAATTAAAACTCGGAATACCATCCGAGCGAAAAAGCTGGAACGTATTGCGCTCAATAAAAGCTGCTAGCGTTGCCGTTAGCCCGATAATCCGCCCATCGAAATAATCCACAACCTGGCTGAACTGGTTGTAAATCGAGCGATGAGACTCATCCCCGCTGTCTGTATGGCTTTATCTATTAATTCTTTTCGGGTGTTCGCTTCGTTACGAGACATTACGATATCGTTTACCAACCCTTTTTCTAGAGCGTGCGTGAAGCGAAGCTATCCCGAAGGGAATCGCTTCACTCCTATATTTTTCCCTATAACAGATTATAAATCTCATCCAGCCCCACCTTGCATTAAAAGCCAGCGCATTCTATTTGAGGAGGGAGATTCTTTAATTATTTCTTTTTCTGTTTTTGCAGAATCGATCGTGAATTAGGCTATGTTCAACAAGACCAAATCCCCGATCGCCCAAAACTTCCCTTCTATACTACATATATGCTACAATAACATCGTAGCTCGTGCCCCCGCAGGAGGTTCCCTCATGGCAAATGCCAATCTTCCTCAAAATTTCAACTTAATCCTACCCGCAGGAACCCAAATTGTCACCAAAATTGAAGTCAAAAATCCTGCAACTAACGAATCTTGGAAACAGGGATTAGTAGGCGTCATCGTTCAATCGCCTACCGACAATTCCCACGCATATTTAGTCAAACTCCCAGACGGAACAAAAGTTAGTCTGCGGCGGCACGAACTCAGCATCCGCAAGCAGTTTCAGAGCGAAGGGTTGCACTCAAGAGGAGATTTTCTCGCAGAATACAACCTCTATGATTCTGTAATTTACCGCTGCATTCTTGGTTCGAGAGCCTACGGTCTAGATAACGAGCAATCCGATACAGACAGACGCGGGATTTACCTGCCGCCGGCAATACTTCATTGGTCGCTTTACGGCATCCCAGAACAATTGGAAAACAAGGAAAATCAGGAATGCTATTGGGAACTGCAAAAGTTTATAGTTTTGGCACTAAAAGCTAATCCAAATGTGCTAGAATGTTTGTACACGCCTTTAGTAGAAACACTTTCTCCTGTAGCACAAGAATTGCTGGAAATTCGGGAAATCTTTCTTTCTCAATTGGTTTATCAAACTTACAATAGCTACGTTTTGTCTCAATTTAAAAAAATGGAGCAAGACCTCCGCAATACTGGGGAAATTCGTTGGAAGCACGCGATGCACTTAATTCGCTTGTTGCTGTCCGGAATTACTGTCCTCAAGGAGGGGTTTGTACCCGTTCGCGTCCAGGATTATCGATCGCAACTTTTATCTATCCGCAACCAAGAAATATCCTGGGATGAGGTGAATCGCTGGCGGTTGAGCTTGCACGCAGAGTTCGATCGCGCTTTTGCTACAACTTCCTTACCGGAACGTCCTAATTACGAGAAAGCGAATCTGTTTTTGATTGAAGCGCGTAGAGGTGCGATCGCGGGCATAGGGCATAGGGCATAGGGCATAGGGCATGGGGCATAGGGCATAGGGCATAGGGCATGGGGCATAGGACTTGCCCCCATACCTCACCACGCTTGAGAACCGCTATATATGGTTGGTAAAACCCGCCCCTACAGGTATTTGCGATTGTTTAACCGGAATTGAAATTAGCATTGATAAAATGTTGAAAAAATGACAGAATATATCTCGAATCTCGCCCAAATTATCTCAGTTCAACCTTATCCGCTGCTGTTTGCGACTGTCAGCGGTTCGCACTTATACGGCTTTCCTTCGGCAGATTCTGACTTCGACTTGCGGGGAGTACACATTTTGCCGCTACCGAAAGTAATTGGGCTGATTTCTTACGAAGAAACAATCGAAGTTTCTGAAGTTCGGGATGGAATGCAACTCGATTTAGTAACTCACGACATCAAGAAATTTTTTGAGTTGCTGTTGAAGCGCAACGGCTACGTGCTAGAACAACTGTATTCGCCGCTCATAGTTTACACTACAAAGGAACACGAGGAATTAAAGGCTATTGCCTCTGACTGCATTACCAAGCACCACAGCCACCACTATCTCGGTTTTGCTAAAACTCAATGGAAATTGTTTGAGAAAGAACGCCCGCGTCGGGTTAAGCCGCTGCTGTACGTTTACCGGGTGTTGCTGGCTGGGATTCACTTGATGCAAACGGGCGAAGTCGAGGCGAATTTGGTGAAACTTAACGATAAGTTCCAGTTGTCGTATATTCCTGATTTGATCGCCCGCAAGCTGGCTGGGGAGGAACAATCTGTGCTGGAAGATACAGATTTAGAATTTTATCAGCAAGAGCGCGATCGGCTAATTAATATATTAGAAGAGGCAAGTTTTACAAGCCATTTGCCGTCAAATCCTAATGCAAAGGTTGCTCTTAACGATTTTCTGGTAAAGGTGAGGATGTCATCTCTAAGATGTTCCACGTCTAATTAGTAGTTTGGGGCAGCAAGCACCCTACATATTAGTTGTAGGTGCGCCGAAGAGCGCAGCACCTTCGGTTCAGGACGTATTAGTACCAAAGAAAGCGGGTTTTTTATCCTGATTAAAGGCGCGAATGCAGTATTTTCGTCGTCCATTAAACCCGCTTTTAACTGATATCAAATCCGTTAGCATCGGAATAGTAAATTCGAGTTGACTGTGAACAGTGAACCGTCAACCGTCAACATCATTCCGGTGTAACCGGAAATGATATGATTTACCTTAATAGATTTGTGTGGGCTGGTTCGTGCAGGGCAGGTATGCCGATATTTTGAAGCTCGGTAACTTGTTGGTTTTTTCCGGGTATGTAAATATTCCAACTTACCCCGCCTACATATGTCTTGATATATGAAATCAAGGCGTGGATAAATACAACGATGCCCAGCATTTCTAATGACTCTTCAAGGGTCGCTGCTATCGCGTATAATAGAGGGTTACTCCCCGTTGTACTAGCTAGGTATCCCCCTACCACTTCCGCGCCAATTGATCCTGCAATATAAATAGCGCATGCTGCCACAAACAATTTTCTTGTAGAAACAGGAAGGTGAAACAGGAACTTAGTGTAGGATAACAGAAATATCACTACTATAAAACCGACCGGCACAACCCAAGTATAGAAAAGAAATCCTGTGCCATTTACCAGGCTTCGCATCGGCTCAGTAAGCCTTTCGTGCAATTGACAAACTTCGTCTAAAGATAGATATAAAAATATGAATGATAAAATTTTCCAGTGCTGCTTGTAGGGGGAACTATCCAAATTTTTCGCATAGGCGATCGTACCCAGCAAGATAGCACTAAACAGTAATGCCAAACATGAGTAGAAGGTTGGAATGTTCATCTCCTCATTAAGGTTGAATACCGCTACAAGGCGTTTTGCAAACCGGGCATCCGGGAAGAAGTGCTTAGTGATGTCACTTAAGGAAGATAGTACAACTACAAAAGCCACCACTCGAAGCAGAAATTGGGTTACAACTCCGGGAGTTAGAGGAATTTGGAATTTCATTTTTTTTAACCGTTTTCTTAAGCTTTGGCTAAGGGAAGCTTATCAAAAGAACAAAAAAAAGTCCGTCTACCCACAGACAGAGAAGACTCCTCCTGGTGAAGACCCTCTTTTTGTAACCGTAGGATTATCCTCGGATTAAGTAATTTAACAAACCTCGATCGCCCTTAATTTTATTTTGGCTATATAAAACTTTTTTTATTTAGTGAAATGTAAATAGAATATCTCCCAAAATGAAGATGAAATCCTTACTAAGGTTGATTCGATATCTAAATTCGATCGATATCTGCCAGAAAAACTCGGCTTCAGGAAATCGAAAGCCCTTATTACCGAGGATTTCTGTAATCAAAGACGATCGCTCATCAATAGAGAGTGAAAACCATGAGATGAAATAACAGGCCGATCGCGATCGAGTGATTGGCCGCCATTTCTTAACCTAGACTTCCCCCAGCGAAATCAAAAAATCTCCTTGTCAAAGTCAATTAGCTTTCCGTAATTTGCTTATTTCCTAAGTTTTTGCTGCTTTACTTATTTTTCGTACCTGCGCGGCGTGTAAACCCAAACATCTCCATATTTGCGGGGAATAATCCGAGTCTGACTCGAACCGACAATAACTAAAGTTCTCATGTCTGCATCTTGCGGCTGGAATTCGCCGAGGGTGCAAACCCGCACAGATTGACCGGGCCGGCCCAGGTTTCGCCCCAATATGACGGGGGTTTTAGGATCGCGACTTTGCAACAAAATCTCGATCGCCCTTGCGAGTTGCCAAATCCGCTGTTTCGAGATGGGATTGTAAAATGCCATAACTAAATCGGCAGCAGCCGCCGCGGCAATCCGCTGTTCTATGACCTCCCAAGGCTTGAGAATATCTGAAAGCGAAATCACGCAAAAATCGTGTCCGAGGGGTGCTCCGATCGCAGCCGCGGCCGCCTGCATGGCTGAAATGCCCGGTGCCACCCGAATATCGATGCCTTGCCATTCGGGTTTGGCATCCAAGTCGATCGCCTCAAACACCGCTGCAGCCATCGCAAAAATACCCGGATCTCCCGATGAAACCACGGCGACAGATTTTCCTGATGCTGCTAAATCTAGGGCAAAACGGGCCCGATCGATCTCTTCGCGGTTGTCGGAATCGTGCCGCTTTTGTCCTTCGCGCAGGGTTCCAGCTAAGTCGAGATAGAACTTGTAACCCACCCAATCTGTGGCTTCGCGCAGAATTTCCTTAACTTCCGGGGACATCCAGGCCGCGCCTCCGGGGCCGGTACCGACGATCGCCAGTTTGCCGCGGCTAATGCCGATCGCCCCAGCATCAAAGGGTTGGGCGGCCAGGGCGATCGCGCAATTCACGGAGTTTGGGCGATCGGACTCGATTAAGTGACTGTTGGCACCGGCTGCTGTCAGGGCAATTTGTGCGGCCTTATTTTCGCTGAATTCAATTAAGTCTAATTCGACAAGTTCGGAGAGATTGAAAAAGCGGACGGGGACTTTAAAATATTGTGAAACTGCTTCAAGTGCCGGATTTCCCATCTCCTCTTTTAATGCAAAAAATCCAGCAACGGAAGCTGCTGCTAAACCTGCTTTTTGCAAGACTTGCTGCACTAATGAAACCGCTATTTCCGGCTCAATATTCGATAGCTTTGTCAGTGCAACTGCTGCAATTTGCGGATGGTAAACTAAACAATCGGGCGTTGGCGCAATTGCTTTTTCGGTGACGCGGATCGTCAATTGTGCGTCGGGGGCGATCCTCTCCGTTGGCGTAGCCCCCGTAGGGGCGGGCTGCGCTAACGGCAAATTGCTCTCGGAAAGCCAGCTTGCAGCCCCTTCTAGGCGTACTTTTGCCCCGGCGAGCAAATTTGAAATAAAAGTCTTCGCGTCCTCTGGATTCGCTAAATAATAGCCTTGGGGAGGACTCAGCAGCGCGGTGCGAAACCGGATATCTCCGGTGGTGGTAATTGCAGGTTGTACGCCGAGGGCTGCTGCAATCTCTCTGGCCAAATCATTAACGCCGTGCAAACCGCCCAGCAGCGGTACGACGGCGCTTCCGTCTTCGGCGACGGCTAAAACTGGCGGTTCGGCACGTTTGTCTGACAGCAGCGGGGCGAGGGTGCGGATGATGATTCCGGCGGCGCAGATGCTGATGATTGGGGTTTCTGTTGCAAATAATTCCCGCAATGTTTCGCCGAAGTTGCTAAAGTTGATGTCTGTGTTGGAAGTGCGATCGATTAAACCGTAAATCTGGGAACCGGGGAAATGTGCGGAGATTTTTTTGGCGATCGGCTGGCTGTTTTGACCTAATATAACTATTGCGGGAGGTACTCGAACCATTTTAGATTTTAGATTTTAGATTTTAGATTTTATGAGAGTTGCGACGGAAATTAGGAATTGATAATTGATAATTGGTAATGTAGGGGCGGTTTCGCCAAGGTCTGCAATACAACATCTGCAATACAACACCAGAAATCTACTAAACCCGCCCCACCCCCGCCGAGGATGCTATCTAATATAATATAACCTAATTCAAACAGGCTACAATCAATAAATATTTCGAGGTTTTGTTGTGAAACGCATTGTCTTAATTGCAGGGTTTGAATCTTTTAATGCCGATTTGTACCGCAAAGCTGCCGAGTTGGCTGTTTCTGGGTGTCAGGGATTGGAAGTGCGGGTTTTTAGCGATCGCGCCCTCGCAGAGGAACCGGACGCTGTAGCGGCTGCCCTCTTGAATGCTGATGTGTTTTTCGGGAGTTTGCTGTTTGATTACGATGCGGTAATGTGGCTGCGTCCAAGGGTGCAAAATATTCCGATTCGCCTGGTTTTTGAGTCGGCTTTGGAATTGATGAGTCTTACTCAAATCGGTGCTTTTAAAATTGGCGACAAACCCAAGGGAATGCCGAAACCTGTTAAGTTTATTCTGGATAAGTTCAGCAATGGGCGAGAAGAAGATAAGCTGGCCGGTTATATCAGCTTTTTGAAGGTGGGGCCGAAATTATTAAAATATGTGCCTGTGCAAAAAGTGCAAGATTTGCGCAACTGGCTGATTATTTATGGTTACTGGAATGCGGGCGGTGCGGATAATGTTGTCTCGATGTTTTGGATTATTGCCGAAAAGTATTTGGGGCTGAAAGTAGCAGAAATTCCGCCGCCTGTGGAAACTCCCAATATGGGTTTATTGCATCCCGATTATAAGGGTTATTTTGAATCGCCTCGGCAATATTTGGATTGGTATCTCGGGAATCAAAGTGCTAGGGGCGGGCAAGATGCCCACCCCACAAAATTTGAGACCAATTGGTCTCAAAAATCGGAGGGAGAAAAATCCCCTGTTGTGGGCATCTTGCTTTACCGCAAGCACGTTATCACCAAGCAGCCTTATATTCCTCAATTGATTCGCTATTTTGAAGATGCGGGAATTGTGCCTTTGCCGATTTTTATCAATGGCGTTGAGGGCCATGTGGCGGTGCGGGATTGGATGACGACTGCTGATGAAACTGCGCGCCGAAAACAAGGCAATATTGAAACTCTTTCGCTTTCTAAAGATGCTGTGGAAGTTGATGCGATTGTTTCTACTATTGGCTTTCCTTTGGTTGGCGGGCCTGCTGGTTCGATGGAGGGTGGACGGCAGGTGGAAGTTGCTAAGCGCATTTTAACTGCTAAAAATGTACCTTATTTTGTGTCCGCACCTCTGCTGATTCAGGATATCCATTCTTGGACTCGTCAGGGGATTGGAGGTTTGCAAAGTGTGGTATTGTATGCTTTGCCTGAGTTGGATGGCGCGATCGATCCTGTTCCTCTGGGCGGTTTGGTGGGTGAGGATATTTATCTGGTGCCCGATCGCGCGAAACGCCTGACAAGTAGAATTAACAATTGGGTGAAACTCGGTCGAACTCCGCCATTTGAAAGGAAAATTGCGATTATTCTCTACGGGTTTCCTCCCGGTTACGGGGCGGCGGGTACGGCTGCTTTATTAAATGTACCGAAATCTCTGCTAAATTTCCTGCACAAACTTCAAGCCGCAGGTTATACAGTTGGAGAAATTCCGGCTGACGGGGAGGAGTTAATTCGCAGGGTGAAGGAGGCGGATGATGCTGCAACCGCAGATGGGGGCGGATTAACGCGGATGAACGCAGATGGGAGGGGAGGGTTTGGCAATACTGTTAATGTTAAAACTCTGGAGAAGTGGCTGGGGTATTTGTCAACAAGTCGTATTGAAAAACAGTGGAAATCTTTGACTGGTACTGGGATTAAGACTGACGGCGATGAGTTCCATATCGGTGGCATTCAACTGGGGAATGTTTGGATAGGTTTGCAGCCGCCGCTGGGAATTTCGGGCGATCCGATGCGCTTGATGTTCGATCGCGATTTGACGCCTCACCCTCAATATGCTGCTTTTTACAAGTGGCTGCAAAATGATTTGCAAGCTGATGCTGTGGTTCACTTCGGAATGCACGGCACTGTTGAATGGTTGCCGGGTTCTCCTCTGGGAAATACTGGCTATTCTTGGTCGGATATTTTGTTGGGAAGTTTGCCGAATCTTTATATCTATGCTGCTAACAATCCCTCGGAATCGATGTTGGCAAAACGGCGCGGTTACGGTGTTTTGATTTCTCACAACGTGCCTCCCTACGGCCGCGCTGGCTTGTACAAGGAATTGATGGCTTTGCGGGATTTGATTGCGGAATATCGAGAAGATACTGCAAAAAATTATGTGCTGAAAGAGGCTATTTGCAAGAAAGTTTTAGAGAGCGGTTTGGAGGCTGATTGTCCGTTTGATGAGGCTCGAAAGTTGGGGATTGCTTTTAGTTTTGAGAATGTGGGAATGTTCAGTGCTGATGCTTTTAACCGCTATCTGGTGAAGCTTTACGAGTATTTGCAGGTGGTGGAATGTCGCTTGTTTTCTTCTGGTTTGCACGTTCTCGGAGAACCGCCTAGTTCTGAGGAAATGACTTCTTATCTTGAGGCTTATTTTGGGGATAGGTTATCACAGGAACAGGTGAAAACAATTGTTTCGCAAGCAAGCACAGGCAAGATGCCTGTGCCACAAGATGGGTTTGGTGGGGTTTTTGAGGAGGGTTTGTTGGTGCGGGATTTGTTGTCGCAAACGACGGATGAGTTGACTAATCTTTTGCGGGGTTTGAATGGGGAATATATTCTGCCTGCACCGGGTGGGGATTTGTTGCGGGATGGGGCTGGGGTGTTGCCAACTGGCAGGAATATTCACGCTTTAGACCCTTATCGGATGCCTTCTCCGGCTGCTTATGAAAGGGGGCGCGAAATTGCTCGGAAAATTATTGAGAAGCACGTTGAGGAACATGGGAATTATCCTGAGACTGTGGCGGTGATGCTGTGGGGTTTGGATGCGATTAAAACGCGGGGCGAGTCTATTGGAATTCTGCTGGAATTGGTGGGTGCTGAACCTCTTAAAGAAGGTACGGGACGCATTGTTCGCTATGAGTTAAAACCGTTAGCTGATGTCGGTCATCCCCGGATTGATGTGTTGGGAAATCTTTCTGGGATTTTTCGAGATAGCTTTGTGAATATTATTGAGTTGTTGGATGATTTGTTCGTGCGGGCGGCAGATGCTGATGAACCGGAATCGGAGAATTTTATTCGCAAACACGCTTTAATTTTGCAGGGACAAGGTGTGCAGAATTATTCGGCAAGGTTGTTTTCTAATCCGGCTGGGGATTTTGGTTCTTTGGTTAATGATAGGGTTGTTGATGGCAGTTGGGAATCGGGGGATGAGTTGGGGAAAACTTGGGAAAGTCGCAATGTTTTTAGTTACGGGAGGAAGGATAAGGGGGAAGCGAGACCGGAGGTTTTGACTCAGTTGTTGCAAAAGTGCGATCGCATAATTCAAGAAATTGATTCGGTTGAATACGGTTTGACTGATATTCAAGAGTATTATGCGAATACTGGCGGTTTGAAGAAAGCCGCAGAAAAGCAGCGCGGCAAAAAGGTTAACACGAGTTTTGTAGAAAGTTTTTCTCAGGATACCACTCCGCGCAATTTAGAAGATTTGCTGCGCTTGGAATATCGCACTAAGTTGCTAAATCCTAAGTGGGCTAACGCGATGGCAAATCAAGGTTCTGGCGGCGCTTATGAAATTTCGCAGCGCATGACGGCGTTAATTGGTTGGGGCGGAACGGCTGATTTTACTGATGGTTGGGTTTACGATCAGGCGGCTGATACTTATGCTTTGGATGAAGAGATGGCGCGGAAGTTGCGGGAGGCAAATCCTGAAGCTTTTCGCAATATTGTCGGCAGAATGTTGGAGGCTAACGGGCGGGGTTTTTGGCAGCCGGATGCGGATAAGTTGCAGCAGTTGCGCGAGTTGTACGAGTTGACTGATGAGAAAATTGAAGGGGTTGCGAACTATGAATTAACTGGTTCCTAGGCAGAGCCTGGGAACCGATATCACTCTTGCTCTGCCTCGCGCTTCCATGAAAAAAGGAGGCAGAGCCTCCAGATATGCTTTACCAGGCAGAGCCTGGTAACGAGTAGAAATTGCAAGTTTAACTGGTTCCTAGGCAGAGCCTGGGAACCGATATCACTCTTGCTCTGCCTCGCCAGCTTTCAGGAAAATTGGAGGCAGAGCCTCCGGATCTGCTTTACCAGGTAGAGCCTGGTAACGAGTAGAAATTGCAAGTTTAACTGGTTCCTAGGCAGAGCCTGGGAACCGATATCACTCTTGCTCTGCCTCGCGCTTCACTTTAACTGGTTACCAGGCTCTGCCTGGTAACGAGTAGATAACGAGTAGAATGGGAGATTAAATACCTCGATCGCCCTGCGGTTTTGTTACAGGAGCTGACGGTTTATTGTTTGGAGAGTTAAGAGCTCGATCGACCATATCTCCAAAGGGAACAAACTGCGGTGCAGACGATTGACTTCCGCCTCTGAGCGTTGTAACTGGCCCGCCGCCGTCTTGGGAAAAATTAATCAATCTCGTTAAAGCATCACCGGGATTTTTAGCATTTCGCTTGTCTAGGGTGAACAGCAGATTTTGAGAGTTGCAGCGCCCCCGTCCGTTCACGTAACAAACTACTGGTAAGTTATTAATAATTCCTGTTGTTAACTGCAAGTTGCTCAATCTTCCGCCATTCTGGGCAACAGCTTGTGTCAATCTATTGGAAACAATTTGACAGCGCTGCCAAGGTGTATATTCGCTGCCGAACTCGGTAGTTTTCCAAATAATCATTGGATCTGTCGTGACATTTCCCCGCCGCGCAATTGTGGCAATATTACGACCGGAAGTAACGCACTGAAATGTTGTTTTAGTGTTATTCAAAGAGTTGCTGGCTGGAGCTGCTTGCACCTGGCTGGCAAAGGCGACAGTACCGGCGAAAACTAAAGCAGATGCTAATAAAGGCGCAGTCAATTTCATAATCACTCCTGCCGCTAAGGCAGTTAAATTTATGTCGGATGTCATAGTTGTAGGGACAGGGCAGTGTCCTCTCCCTACTTATTGAGATTCTGCTGGTTGGCTGTCGCACCCGGATATTTTTCAAATATTAAATTAGGTTAGTTGCACCTCATATCTTTAGGTACAGCCCACTGCTGTGTCCTTGTTTCAAAACTTGCGAACGCGGCTGTAGAGACACGGCACTGTCCTTTCCTTGTTCCAAAACTTCGAGACGACTGCGGCACAAGCATCCTAGATAGTGTTTTTAGCTACATTCTTCAAAGCCAGAGCAGTCAACAATGGTAAGTAAAACTACAAAGCACAGCTCGGAAATCGGCGGGCAAATAAAT
Organism: Microcoleus sp. AR_TQ3_B6; assembly: GCF_036702785.1. Taxonomy (NCBI): domain Bacteria; kingdom Bacillati; phylum Cyanobacteriota; class Cyanophyceae; order Oscillatoriales; family Microcoleaceae; genus Microcoleus; species Microcoleus sp. AR_TQ3_B6. The sequence goes on from NZ_JAUBVJ010000015.1 coordinate 109,527, forward strand.
TTTTATGAAACCTCGAATCATTGTTTGCGGGTTGGGCCACACGGGATACAAGATTTTTTGTTTGTTGAGACAGCAAGGAGCGATTGTGGTTGGTATTAGCGATCGCCCAATTCGCGGCGAAACTTCTGAGGTGGTTGTCGGCAATTTGCAAGCAGCTTCTACCTTGTTGGCGGCTGGCATTCAAAACGCTCACACTTTAGTAATTACAGGAGACGATGATGCTGTGAATTTGGCAGTTTTGATGCAGGCGAGGATTCTCAATCCTCAGATTCGCATTATCAACAGATTGTTCAATACTAGCTTGGGCGACAGAATTGACCACACTTTGCCCGAGCACACTTCCATGAGCGTTTCATCGTTGGCGGCTCCGGTTTTTGCTTTTGCGGCTCTCGGAAGTCAGGCGATAGGACAGTTGCGTTTGTTCGATCGCACTTGGCCGATTCACGAAGAATATATCGATGAAACACATCCTTGGAAAAATCGAAAACTCAGCGAATTGTGGGACGATCGATCGCGAATGTTGATTTATTATCTCCCGGCTGCTAACAAAACTGATTTAGTATCGGCGGTGCTTGCCGATCGGCAGTGTCAGCAGGGCGATCGGCTAATTGTTGCCACTCAGCCGACTATCCACAGTCCCCAAAAAACTTTAACTCAAAAACTGCTCAAAATATTAACTAGGCTGCACAGATTTCAGCAGCACAGCCAAGCAGCAGTAATTGTTGTACTGACGCTGCTGTCAATGATTGCTGTTGCTACTGCTACCTATATTTCTGTTGACGAGCAGATCTCAATTGTCGATTCTCTCTATTTTTCAGTAGGGATGATTACCGGAGCCGGAGGCCATGAAAAAGTGGCAGAACAAGCTCCCGACAGCATTAAACTATTTACAGTTGTGATGATGTTAGTTGGAGCCGGCATCATCGGCATCTGCTACGCACTCCTCAACGATTATGTATTGGGAACTCGCTTTACCGAATATTGGGATGTGGCGCGAGTTCCGCAGCGCAATCATTACATTATTTGCGGGCTCGGAGGAATGGGTATCCAAATTGCTAAAGAATTGCACACTAACGGTTACGATATTGTGGCGATCGAGCAAGATCCGAACTGCCGGTTTCTAAGCACGGCTCGCTCAATGAAAATTCCGGTAATTCAGGGAAGTGCCAGTTTGGCCGCAACTCTGGAAGCTGCTAATATTAAGCAAGCGGCAGCACTTTTGGCTGTGACTAGCAGCGATATGTCTAATGTCGAAATTGCTTTAACCGCTAAAGGATTGGCACCTAAACTATCAGTTATTGTCCGCAATCAAGACCCACATTTTGCTTTGATGGTGCAGGAAGTTTTTGAGTTTGAAGGAGTTTTGAACCCGACGGAATTGGCTGCTCCTGCTTTCGCGGCGGCGGCGATTGGAGGCAGAATTTTGGGCAACGGAATGACTGCTGATAGTCTATGGGTTTGCTTGGCAACATTGATTACCCCAAAACATCCTTTCTGCGGCCACCGCATTCAAGATGCTGCTAAGTCTGCTGATTTTGTGCCTCTTTATGCGGAAACTAAGTGTCAAACTATTCACGGCTGGGATTTGCTGAATTGTTGTCTGAGTGCGGGGGATGTTTTGTATTTGACGATGCCGGCGAATCGGTTGGATCTACTGTGGAGAACAACTTCGGAATTAATTAAAACTTAATGGTTTTACGCGGGAATTTATGTGGCAGCTCGCTCAATGGCAACTACAAACCTGATAAAATGAGCCCTGTATAGTAAATAGGACTTACGGCTAATCCTCAGAAACCCGATTTATTCCCAGATTTATCCCGGATTTCTGAGCGCAAGTCCTAGTATAAATAACCAACAGGCTCTCAATTAGTTGCGATTTAGAATGAGAAAATTTTTAGGATTAGTTGTGTTTGGGCTGATCGTGGCGATCGCCTCTGTGGCTGTCGCCGCTCAACCTTTGTTCCTCGCTTATCCTCCCACCAACCACAAAACTACAGCCGATCGCATCTTTTTAATCGGCACAGCGCCCCCACCTGGACAAGTATCGGTAAATGGCAACCAAATTTCGCGCACCGCCGCCGGCCATTTCGCGCCGACTTTTCCCCTGCAACTCGGCGAAAATGTCTTTACCTTGCGTTACGAAAATCAGGAAGTCAAAATTAAGGTGACGCGCCAGTCAAATCAGCCGGAAGCCCCTGTAGGATTGGCTTTTGCTAAAGATTCCCTGAGGCCCAAAGGCGATGTGGCGAGTTTGCCGGGGGAATATATTTGCTTTGGGGCGATCGCACCAGCCAATGCTCAAGTTTCGGTAAAATTGGCGGGCGTTACTATTCCTTTAAAAGTGCGATCGCAAGTCGAACTACCCGACAACAAATCTGTACTGTTAGGTGAAAACTCCCCGATCCAAAAAGGCGGCAGCCAACAGTATCAAGGCTGCGGGAAAACCCCTGAAAACTCCCTCTCATCTAAGGGAGAAAAAGTGGATTTAGGCGTACCCTCGTTTGAGCTAACAATGAACGATCGAACTATCAGCCAACAAGGTACTGGCAAGATTTCTATTCTTTCTCCCGCTGACTTAGAAATAGCAGAAGTCACAGCAGATCCGGGCGTTGCCAGAACCGGGGCGAGTACGGATTTTTCTCGGATGACACCGCTGCCGAAGGGCACGCGAGCAACAGTTATCGGCCGGGAGGGAGAATGGATTCGCCTAGATTACGGTGCTTGGATTAAATCATCGGAAGTGCAAGTTGTCAAGGATGCAGTGCCTCCGCGATCGATTATTCGCAGCGCGCGATCGCGTCAAGTTTCCGGCTGGACAGAGGTCTTATTTCCCTTAGAAATACCCGTCCCAGTCACCGTGCAGGAAGGAGAACGCACTTTCACTTTAACGCTGTACAATACCACCGCTCAAACTGACATTATTCGCCTCGACGATGACCCGGTAATTTCGCGTTTGGCATGGCAACAAATATCGCCGCTGCAAGTACAATATACTTTTAATCTCAAATCTGCCCAGCAGTGGGGCTATAAATTGAGATACGACGGCACCACTTTAGTCCTGTCTTTAAAACACCCGCCTGCGAATACAAGCATGATGCCTGTGTCGCAAGCAAAACCGCTGGCGGGAATTAAGATTCTCATCGATGCGGGACACGGCGGCCCGGAGGATTCAGGTGCTGTGGGTCCAGCGGGAATTAGGGAAAAAACAGTAGCTTTAACGGTGTCTAAATTGGTGCGAGAGGAATTGGTAAATCGGGGCGCGAATGTGGTAATGACCCGGGTGGAAGATGTCGATTTGGATTTGCCGCCGAGGGTGGAAATGATTCAAAAAGAAGAACCTGCGATCGCAATTTCAATTCACTACAATGCTTTGCCGGATAACGGCGATGCGATTAATACTAAAGGTGTCGGCGCTTTCTGGTTTCACCCGCAAGCCCACAGTTTGGCAATGTTTTTGCACAATTATTTAGTTGCCAAGTTGAACCGTCCGAGCTATGGTGTATTCTGGAACAACTTAGCCATGACTCGTCCTGCCGTTGCTCCATCTGTTTTAATGGAATTGGGATTTATGATCAATCCCGAAGAGTTTGAATGGATTGTGAATCCGACAGAACAGAAGAAGTTAGCCGAGGCGATTGCCCAAGGTGTTACCGAATGGTTTGCCTCTGTCAAATAACAGTTAGTAGTAAGGACTGAAGCCCTGCTCAAAAAAATCACAGTCAAAACTTCAGTTCGGTCAATCCAAGGAAATGAAATAATGCTAATTTTTACTCAATCAAAAGCCTTTTTTATTGCAGCAGTCGTTGCAACTTTTAGCTTCTCACTTTACAGCTTTCCTGTTTTCGGCAAGCAGCAAAGTCTTGCTCCCAAAAAAGCCGAAGCTTTAAAAAAGCAAACTCAATGCTCGTTTATTACAGGTGAAGGTGGCGCTGTTAACATTCGTAAAGGCCCAGGCAATAAGTACCCGGTTGTTGCTAAATTGAAAAGGGGAGACGGAGTTAGGGCCCTCAGCAGACAAGGTAATTGGGTGAAAATTGCGGCTAGATTTTCGGGTAATCCTCCTAATGAAACTTTGACAATCCTTGACGGTTGGGTCAGCAATCAATTTATTAATGGCTGTTCCGAAGACCAATTTGACAGGTGGCGGAAATAGGGAATTTCGTAGGGGCGGGTTTTACAGACAATATATAACGAGTACAAACAATCTATATAAGCCCGCCCCCACACCACCAATAACCTACATCAACCTTGATTTCGATCGCAGCATAAAAAAATATATGGGAATTTACCGTTGGGTGGGGGCGGGTTTACTATATTGTCGATTATTAATAATTATTGTCGGTGAAACCCGCCCCTACGATCGTTCGGCGGTTGAAACCGCAACTACACTTGCCTTGCCTCTGCGCAACGCGAGACTTTAAAAAAAAGGAGATTTAAAACCGGATGTGATATCAAATCCGTTAGCATCGCAATAGTAAATTCGAGTTGACTGTTGACGGTTGACTGTTGACGCCGTGAACAGTCAACCGTCAACAGTCAACCGTCAACATCATTCCGGTGTAACCGGAAACGATATGATGTAAAAAAAGACTATCGCCCTGATTCATTCTTGCATTCTCAACCAGCTAAACACCTGTTCGGCGGTGATATTCAGGGGAATCTTTTCGGGCACGGGAAGGACATCGCTACCTTCGCATAATTGCGGTTGTTGGTTCGCCAGAAACGCTAAAATCGATCGTCTGGATCGATTAGCCACCCCAACTGACAATTATGTTGCAGACAGTGAATAATTTTTCTAGTTACGCGATTTGAGCTTTGCTGTGGCGAGAGAATTTCGATCGCCCAATACGGTGCAATTAGCACATCATCTACTGGTTCACCGCTCTCATCAAATTGAATTTCGACAATAGTACCGCAATATCTGGAACAATCGATCGACCGCCAAACGTACACCGCAACTCTAGAAACGCATAAGCTATCTTTGGGGTTTCCGTCACCTGATTAATTTCGTGGCAGGTTCTTAATTGCAATCGGCTGTGCTTTATTTTCGGCAGCGGTTTTTGGATAATATCCCCCTCAATGTATTCGCTAGCCGGTTTAGTTTCGGGCAGTTTACTCGTTACCAGGCAGAGCCTGGTAACGAGTAGAATCATTTAGGATTGCTATATAGCCTAATTTTCCGGAACAATCTGCTGCTTAAACTCAAACAAATTAGGATTTTCTGGGTCATAAGAAGCCCGCAACCAATGCACGTTGGGAGAACCAAAAGTTTCAACTCTAGTAAAATTTTTCATTCTCGGTAATTGAGTCTCATCGGTAAAACGGGGTAAAGGTTTATCGATGCGGAAATAGTGAGTATCGCCGTGGACGAATACAACCTGCCCTGGGAAATTGCGTGTTTCTGTTTCCAGAGTTGCGATAAAATCGTTGTAGCCGCTTCTTCTTTTGTCCGTCGGCTCGAATTCAAATCCCGGATTGGCCTGTGCAACTAACACAATTCCTTTGCTGTTGCTGCGTTTGGCTAAAGCAAAACATTCTTCGATCCAGGCTAAGTTAGCCCAATTGCGATCGGCATATTCTGCATCTCCTTCGGGAGTGCGCCCAAAATTGTTGTTGCTTCCCGGCATATTAATCGCGAAAAACACAACGCCATGATAAATCCAGCGAACATTTTCGGGGAATTTAGCAAACTGCGGGTTTTCGCTTTGACGGGTGAGAGTTAAGGTGCGCTTTCCCAAACTTTGATTGCCCTGGCTGAAGATTTCTCGCAGTTTAGCCAGTCTTTCTACTGGATCGTAACTGCCGTTATTTGAACGGTGGCAATCCGTCCATTCATTATCGCCATAAACAAGAATAAACGGCATCTCAAATTTGTCAAATAACTGCTTGCGGCTGACAAAAGTTGCATCATCGCAGACACTAGAACCGTTTTTAATGTCGCCGTCGTGGACAACAAACGCTGCGGGCGATCGATTGATATCTGCCATCAAATTCGGAAATTTTGCTTCCTGTTCGGCACTGTAGGGCAAATCGCCAATCAAGGCAAATTCAAAAGGTTGTGAAACGAAGCTATCCCGGACAGAATCGCCCGAACTTTGAGCGTAAGTCAGAACACCAATACCCGTAATTGATACAAAAACAATAAAGGCAATAATTAGATATTTTTTAGTCATTTATTTAATACCAACTAATTTAGCGATCGGGACTTACGTAGAACCAAGTAAAAATAGATGCTGCGATTGCTTCACTACGGTTTGCAATGACAAACTTATGTTATTGACTTAAGTTTTAATTATGATACCATATAAGCCGACAAATCACTCTCAAAAATCATGAATTTTCGTCGGTTGCTCTCGGTAATTGCCATGCTTTCGATCGCAAGCTGCAATATCCAAACGCCAAAAACCAACACACAGCCGAAAGAAAGTCGTAGCTTGCGGGGCGGGACGCCATCGCCAATAGCAACCCCTGTTCCCGCCCAACCAAAGTCTGAGATTAAAGAAGCAACACTAATTGCTGTCGGCGACATCATGATGCACAGTACCCAAACGCGATCGGGCTACGACGCAAAAAAGAAAACATACAATTTTGACAGTTTCTTCGCACCAGTTAAAAGTATCCTATCAACAGGCGATTGGGTAACGGGAAATCTCGAAACACCTTTAGCGGGGGAAGATGCGGGCGGATATACGGGATATCCGCTATTTAACGCACCGGCTCAATTAGCGGATGCGGCTAAAAAAGCCGGATTTAATATCTTGACAACCGCCAACAATCATGCTTTAGACCGTGGAGAAAAAGGGGTAATTAGGACGATCGCCAATCTGAGCGATCGCAAAATTGCGTCCACAGGAACAGCCGAATCGAAAGCTGCGGGCGATCGTACTTTAATCAGCACCAAAAACAACATTTCACTAGCCATGCTAGCCTACACCTACGGCACCAACGGCATTCCCATACCCAAAGGCAAAGATTACTTAGTTTCCCTAATAGACGAAAAAAAGATAATCAAAGACATTGCCAAAGCCCGAAAACAAGGAGCAGATATTATCGCAATTTCCCTGCATTTTGGCAACGAATATCAGCGACAGCCAAACAGCGAACAAAAACAATTAGTGGAAAACCTCTTAAAAGCCGGTGCAGACATCATTCTCGGCAGCCATCCCCACGTCGTCCAACCTTACAAAATTTTTAATTTTCCCGGCCAAAATGGGAAAAGCCGCAAAGCTGTAGCAATTTATTCAATGGGAAACTTCATTTCCGGTCAGAATAAAAAATATACAGACTTAGGCGTAATTTTGCAAGTAAATATTCGCAAAAAATTTCCCGAAAAAACCACAGAAATTACAGAGGTAAAAACACATCCTACTTGGGTGCACCGCTACAGCTTGAACAACAAATTAAACTACCGCGTTTTGCCACTAGCAAAAACAGTTACCGATAAAAAAGAGCCGCTATTAGCAACTTCGGAGTATCCGGTTCTCAAAAGAGATTTGCAGGATATGAACAATCATCTTAATTCTTTAAATAAACCTCAAAATAACAAGTAATCCCCCCCTTAAGCAGGGGGGGACTGGATAGCACTCTATCTAGCTTTTAGGTTTTAGGTTGGATACTTAGTCTATTCCACATACCACCTACCACTTCTTTTTGAGAAGTGTCGCCTACACGTAAGTGAACAAACCTAGACCGCTCTGAGTTAAAGATATGTCCTGCAAAATGGCAATTAGCTCGTAATTTGAATTTTCTTCGCGGTAAATAGCAGTGCCAGAAATTCCCTCAATTGGAGAGCCATCTAAAAGGTAGTTAGACGCACTTCCTTGCAGTTGAATTGTGTCTTTCAAGGGCAGATAATCAGTAATTAATGCGTAGTCAGAATCGCCGCCAACATTGTAGAAAGCCTGACCGGGCACACCGAGAACGAAGGTATCCAATCCTGTCCCGCCCATCAGCGTATCTGCATCAATTTCCGTCCCGTAACCGTAAGCAATTATTCGGTCATTTCCGGCACCGCCGTTTAAAGAGTCGCTGCCATCGCGACCTACGCCACTATCACTTAAGATGTCGTTTCCATCGCCGCCGTAAAGAGAATCATTTCCCGTGCCGCCGATGAGAAAATCATCTCCAAACTCGCCGTCTAATTTATCGTTTCCGCTACCTCCAATTAGGATGTCATCCGCATACCCGCCCCGCAGTTCGTCGTTACCGCTACCCCCATTTAATTGGTCGTATCCATAGCCGCCGTCGAGAAAATCATCGCCATTTTCACCAAATAGTTGGTCGTCGCCAAAACCCCCATAGACTGTATCGTTATCTTCGCCACCGTACAAAAAGTCGTTGCCGCCCAAGCCTACTAGAGAATCATCCCCTGCCAACCCATAGATGACATCGCTTTCTATGGTGCCTCTCAAGCTGTCTGCTTCTTCAGTTCCAGTAATAACCATTGTTTTAGTTCCTTAAATTGCTAGTAGCGATCGCAAATCGTGCGAGCGAAATTGCCCTCGAAGTGGGATGGCCAAATCTAAGAGCGCGATCGCTCTCCCTTAATCACTTATATTTACTTTAACTATTTTAAAAATTTTCTACCAGTCGCTTATTTGAGTGACACTCATTTTAGGGAACTCAACTGCTGAATTAGCCAACAAATTGCCCCTTCAACATCAGCAACCCGATCGACATGGGGAATCGGCGGCCGCTGCACCATCACCACCGGAAGTCCCAGTTCCCTAGCCGTAACAATTTTCGCATAAGTAGCGCCGCCCCCGCTGTTTTTGCTAACAGTTGGGTGCGTCCTGCTAGCGAAGATACCACCTCGATTTCAGCGATTTGAGACGCTCTTGCCGCCAAAGAAGCAGCATCCCCCGTCCCCCCAAAATTAGCAACCGTTTTTGAAACTGGTACTATCCAAGCAACGCCCCCAAATTCGGTTAATAATATGTTTAGTAAAGTTTAAACTGCCAACAACGATGATGCGCTCAGTTTTCACATTTTTTACAGTATTAATTGTAACCGGGTTAGTTTGGTTGGAATCGAATTGTAAAATCGAATCAACAGTCAATACTCAACTATCATTCAGTTTTTCGGCCCGCCCGTTAACAGTCAACAATCAACAATAATTCCGGTGCAACCGGAATTGAGTTCAATTGACCCCTGGTAAGCTTTGGAAGCAATCATGTATCCAACGGCAGAGGGTGTAGTGGAGTAGAGCGACTTTTCTTTTTGTGATTAAATTCTTCCGATACCCCAAGATAATCTGATGCTTCATATCTGCCGAATATCTCAGCGAAAATGTTAGGCAATTTTCGATAAGGAGAAACACCCAGATCTTTAAGCAGGATGTCAATATATTGTTGAAAGCGAGCGTTGCTGCCACAGGAGCGCGAAGGTTCAAATGGAATATTTGCGCGTTTCCACTGGCGGATATATTCAATACTTTTTTCCATATTCTCGCTGGAAGGTAACTCAAGTTCACCGCGCAAGTAAGCACACAGCCATTGTGCGGCGACCTCGACACCTGCCACGTGCATAAATCCATGATTGAATCCGGCAAAGGCAATGCCAGGAATGCGAGGATGAAGCAAGTGGCGATATAACTGCACGCCATCGGGTTCGGTTTCCAACATTTTTCGATATTTATCAGGCAAAAATGGAAAAATCGGCGTTTGCGCACCCAAAGATAGAACGACTAAATCGCATGGAATCTCGCAACCATTTTTCAACTTTACCGCTTCTTTTGAAAAACCCGATAATTCTGCACAGTGGGGCAATATTTTTCCTTCTGCAATAAACGGATAGTAATACCATTTTGCCAAATAAGTGCTACAATGCCAGAAAAATAAGGGATATTTTATGAAGGTCAACTATCAAGAAAG
>NZ_JAUBVJ010000016.1:0-119170 GCF_036702785.1 Microcoleus sp. AR_TQ3_B6
CTTTCTTGATAGTTGACCTTCATAAAATATCCCTTATTTTTCTGGCATTGTAGCACTTATTTGGCAAAATGGTATTAGGACAAGTCCTTTATCAATAGCCACAGCCTCCTGTTCCTTAACGACTTCTTTGAGCAGTTTTTTGAGGTCAAAGGGGGCGCGCGCCAGAGTTTTGCAACCAGATTCAAACCGGTGAACCTCTAGTAAAGTATTGACTAACGAAAGCAAATTTTGGTTACTGTTGCCGATGGTTGCGATCGCCTCTACCGCTTGAACGGGCAGTTCACCGAATTTCCCTCGTTGGAGTAGGGTCAGCATTCTATCAGCGCCGACTAGGGGAATCCGCAAGTCGTGGGTAAGACGAGCCACAAAATCCTCTCGTGCCTTTGTCATTTCCAGCATCGCATCTATGCTGTGTTTGAGTCGCAGGAGGCTGCGGACACGAGCCAGCAACTCATTTACCTGGATGGGCTTGCAAACGAAATCATCAGCCCCCAAGTCGAGTCCATCTGCTATGGTTGTTGAGTTGTCAGCCGCCATTAACAGGATGGGGATAAAGGGAAGTTGAGGATTTGAGCGAATTCTGTAAGTTACTTCGTAACCGTCTACTTCTGGCATCATTACATCCAACAGGAGTAAATCTGGGGGCGACTCCTCAACTAAAGCTAAAGCATCAAGTCCGCTAGAACTTGTACTGACGCAGTAGCCTTCTTCGGAGAGGATAGCCTGCATAATAAATAAGTTGTCAGTCGTATCATCAACCGCCAAGATTTTACTGCGTTTATCTCTCATTGCCCTGGATTTCTCTCGCGCCTCCATCCAAAGCTTACGAACGAGTCCATATCTTCTGAGTCAGCCTTTTGGCGGATAAAACTTAAAAACTGTTGATAATCTTGAAGCTGCTTGGATTCTTCCAACTTTCGCTGCTTTCTGATTCGCAGCAAGTAGTCTTTGAGGCGAACATACCGCCATCCAACTTGAAACCCCAGCTCGTATATTTGAGTGGCTTTCGGATTCGCGATCGCGTTGAGTAAGGTTTGTGCGACGTTTGGCGAGCCTTCGTCAGAAATTGTTCTCCTGCTTTTTTTTCCATCCCTGCAACCTTTCCAAAACTCTTGGCTGCTAGTTGAAGTGTGGATGGAAATCTTGTACTCTTGCAGCGTCGTTTCAAGCCAATCTAAGTCTTGTTTTCTGTCATTTGAGAGCGAATCGTTGGGCTGATACTTGTTCCAAGCGCGGGCTAAAGCATTTAGCGACTTTTGAAAATCTGCCAAAAAACAGTCTAACAGGGTTTGATACTTTGCCGGCGGTGAAAGTCGGCTGTGGTTTGAAAGAGTGTGACTTTGTGGCATAACTGTCAACATAAGCCAAACAGGGTTTGAGTTTGCTTTTTTCGGTTTCATCTCTATGTCTCTAACCTATCAACTGCCAAGCTCGATCGAATTCTACCTAAAAGCTGATTTCTCATTCACTGTCGCCAAGCTAATAATTTCTCCTTCATTTCTCCTTCACTGCCACTCTTGGTTAGAATTGTTAGCGTGCGCGACTTTTCTTTTTACAGAAATAGTTGTTCTGTCCCGTGCGCGATTGCCTGTACCAGACCGCTCGCCAAAAAAGAATGTTCTCTCGATTAACACAGCATCCTTCACAAAAAGTTAAACTTTGCCTCCCACCAGCCAGGGCAGAAATAATATCAAGCCCTTTACTCGGCGCGATCGCGCCGCTCGCCCGAAGTATAGCTAGGGATTAGGGTAGCTCTTACTAGGGACTAGGGAAAAAACGAACTAGAATCAATGGTTTTAGGAACTTGAAATATCCTAACCGCCTTGCCGTTTGCTGTATGACAGCGTCCGCTAGAAGTCGCATATTTAATTACTCAGAAGTTTCCGAGCGCTTCTGTCTTTGAATGGGTACAACCATCCCTTCAATGGCGGAACTTTTTCTCTAGAATCCGGTTGCACGGATTAGGCAGAATGCGGCATTGCCCTTGTTTTTTCTAATCTACTAAGAGGGATTCTAGCTCTATTAGAATTTTTTGGAGGCGCTTCTGCTTCTTTGGATCGCTCCAAGCTTTGGACTTGTTCGCTTTTGTTAAAGCTCCTTTGATTTTGGTTTTCAGATTTTGTTCCGGTTCTTCTTCCGAAGTACCTGCCTTTAAATCCGCGATGCGTTCTTTAATCTGAGTTAAAGATAGACCTTCAGCGATCGCCGCCCCTAGAAGCGACTTTCTTGCCTGCTCGTCTTTTACTTTGGCGATCGCTCGTGCCTTGGTATACTCGATCTGACCTCGGCGGAGGGATTCTTGGATGTCTGACGGCAGCTTCAGCAGTCCCAGTCTATTGCTGACGAAAGACTCCCATGACATCCGCCCCAATTCGCTAAAAACCTTGACGACTATTTGCATTTCATGATGAATGATAACGTTATCATTCATCCTCTGTACGTCATTTTGCATCCGGTAGAGCAGTCGCACCACCTCTTCGAGATCGTATTCAAGGTGATGGGAGAGCAGTTGCAATATCCCCTCCGTTTCTTCGACTGGGTTGAGGTCTTCCCGCTGGAGGTTCTCAACTAATGCAACGCGCAGAGCTTGCTGTTGTGTCAAGTCCCGAATGATAACAGGGACTTCTGTCAATCCCACTTCTTTTGCAGCTCTATACCGCCTTTCGCCTGCTACTAGCTCGTATTTTTCCTCTCCCAAAGGACGGACTAATAGAGGTTGGAGAATTCCATCAGTTTTTACTGACTGAACCAAAGCCTGCATAGCTTGGGAGTCGAAGTATCGGCGAGGTTGAGAAGATGGAAGCTCGATCGACTCAATCGAGAGTTGTCTTTCTGCCGTTGGTTCTGGTACTTCATCATCTCCAAACAAAACGCTCAAATTGGCTTTACCTTTATAGGGCTGGTCATTCTTACTTGACATTGAGTTTCTCCATCTTGGCGGCTAGCTGGTCTAATATTTTGACGACGGGATTTTTAGGTTCGTAAACAGCAAGCGGGACTTGTTTCTCGGAAGCATCTGCGAAAGCAGTTATGCGCGGGATGGGGGTGTAAACGGGACCGAAGGTCGTAAACTGCTCGCTCATAGCCTTGAGAGTCCGCTTGTCCTGAGAGTTGGCAGCAGCATAGCGGGAGGGAACAAAACCAGCTATCTGCAAAGAGCGGTTTCCTTTCTTTCTGATTCTCGCTACTGTTTGCAACAGGAGGTTGGTGCCCTCAAAGGCTTTGTAGTGAGTCTCAACGGGGACTAAGACGTGATTCGCCGCTACCAGGCTGATGTAGCTGAGCAACCCTAAACTGGGAGGGCAATCTATGAGGATGAAATCGTAGTTGTCTTGAATAGGGGCGATCGCATCTTTGAGGCGAACTTCCCGAAAATCCATGTTAACCAGTTGAATTTCAGCCGCGCTGAGGTTGATGTTGGTAGGAGCCAAATCCATACCGTGAATGCCCGTGTGGATGGAAAGAGGTTCCTCATTGACAATGGCATCAAACACAGTTTTATCCAAATTCTGAGAGTCAACCCCCATGAAGAGCGTTAGAGAACCTTGAGGATCGATATCGATGAGAAGAACCTTGTGGCCTCGTAAGGAGAGGTGGTAGCCGAGATTGAGCGCGATCGTGGTTTTCCCCACACCGCCGGCTTGATTGAACAGTGAGATTATCTTTGTCATGAATTGCCCCCCGGTAGCGTGCCACCATAGTTCCAATACGGAGTGCAAAAGGAGGCGGCGGTTAAAACTGTAAGCATATTTACACTTTTGTTGAAGTTTGGGAATGTCTGCATTTTAGGCATGAACCCTCACTATCCCCAGACCGTTTTGTAGAAAAACTATAGTTATACTCTCATATCAAGGTGATGTCTCTGAAGGCGCATTAGGAATTTTTTTATTTTTTCCCATTCGGAAAGGTAATTGCCAACAGTGACCATACCGTTGCTGTGAAAGACAACGGCAATGCGGTCGGGTGCATGAATGCTAGCAGGTGCCGCTAAATACTTCTAAGCTCGCTCTTTCATTGACTTGTAGGGATAAGGATAGTTGATTGTTAGTTTGAGCGAGCCAGGAAGTACCTCTGGTTGATTAATAATGCAGTAAATGAGATATCCAGCCCGTTCCACTTCGGTCGTTGCCAGAGGCGAGAACAGGGCTGATTCACAAATGGCGCGTTTAATGAGTCGCGCTCTGCTGCGGTTCTCAAACAGAGCTTGCACAAACTGGGTGGGATTGGCTATAGCAGGAGATAGAAGCTTGCAAAATTTTTTAGGATGAACTGTCCGAAGGTAATGGATAGCAGCTTGTCCATTAAATGCTTCAACTAGAGATGGGGAAATTTGCAAGTGCTGAAGTAGCAACTCAATATCTTCATCAGTATTGGTTACTGCCCATAAATTATTCTCGAGCCACCCCCAAACTATCTGCTCAGCCTCTTTGTCAGTTGCTACCAAAAAGCGATTTCCTTTGTAGGTAAACCCTGATACGTGGGGCAGTTGGGGGAGAGACCAGTCGGCAAGAGCGCGATCGCTGTCCAGTAGCAATAGGACGGATGCTAGTATGTGCCTCCTGCTGTGCCGCAGCGGATCGGCGACGGGTGCAGGCTGTCGAGAGCTGTATTGATAGTCAAAATGCATGGGAACGCCGTTCTCCTATTAACAGTACAAGTTACTGCTTAAAGCTAAAAGCTAAAGGCTGTAAACTCAATCCGCCGTCCCTCCTAATTTCCCACCTCAAAAGTCATCGGCAAAATTAATCTTGCGGGCTATTAAAACGCGATCGAGAGGCAAAACTATCGTCCGAGTGGCTGTTGTTTCTTGTAATTCCAGCTAGTTATAGCAATAGGCAAAAGGCATTTGTTCAATGGCTTATTTCCGGACAATACTTTTTGATAAAACAATTACTGGTTTAATGTTCTATGCCTTGAGAACTAAAGTTAGTTACAACTGAAGGCGTACCGAGAGCGACAAGAGCGCATGATAGGTTGGTTGCTAAAAGATCGACGCGCTTTTAGATGGCGGAACACTTATGTTTTTATACACCATACAGAGATTTCCCCCTGACTATATCTTGAGGCTAAAACAAATAGGGCTGGCTTTTTTTGAGAAGATAGCAACTGACCGAGCAATAGCTGGAGAAACTCAAGATTTTTACCAGGGATTGCTGGCGGGATTGGATCGGGCAGTTAAATTAATAGACGAAGAAAGCGGTGTACAAATGCTTAGCCTTTTAGAAGCTAAAATAGCAACTTTTATCAATGATGAAGAAGATAACTCACCCGAACAAAGTTTAAGTTCAAGTTCAGTAGAAGGTGACTGTAAGCTATCCATTTCTAGGTTGCCTGTTAGATCTATTTCTCAACTTAGACAAATTGGAAGAGAAACCAATTGCGGACCAGGTATAGAAGATTGTGTCTGCATCGGCGAGACTCAAGATTTCTATCACGGCTGCCTCGCTGCGATTGATTTTGCTCTGTCCTTGGCAGGTGAGAAATATGCCTATGCTCAAATCAGTCTGGTAAAAACTAATGCCGCCAATTTCATCGAATTAAACAAAGATTGGGAACGCCGAGTTCTTGAGCTTAAAGGCTTATCCTCCTCAAAGAGGCAAGATAGGCAACCAAAACAAAATTTGCTGGTTTGGCTTTCGCAAGCGGATGGTGACAATCAAGTTGGGACGTTGGTTGGTGAAGGAGAGGAGGATGAAGCTGATTTGCGATCGACAGAAACAGGAACTTTAGAAGCTGAAATACAGGAGCAAGATTTAAAGAGCGATCGCTCTAATTCTAGCGAACTAATCGTACCTCTTACTTTAAGCAATTCGGCTATTTTGAAATACCAGAATGAAAGTGAAGAGCGAGTACGAGAACAGTTTACAGAAGAGGTAGTAAAGCTGCCAGAAGAAGAGCGTTTAGAGCTAGAGAATTTGCTCTCTAGGACTTTATTAGATGGCTGCCAGCAGTTGAAGCTAGGGAAACGCAAAGTTATAGAAGATTGGACAGCCTCTTTAGAGGATGGTGAAGCAATCAGGGTGATTTCAGATAGAGACAGCCACATCGTCCTACGGATTACTTTAGAGGGTGAAGTGCAAAGCGCTCTATCTTATGGCGATGCAGAGGTATTGGGTGCAACTGTTAAAGAAAACTCAGAGGATTTGGCTATATTCTCGAATTGGTTAGAGCCGATAATTCCGAACCTGCCAGCAGGCGATTTGAATCCTGATTCAGTACCGCCAGCACCGACAATGGATATTCAGCAGGTAAAAATGGCTGAGTCTATCCTGCCAACGGCTCAAAGAGCTTTTGAGTATTTAATCAATTATGCACGCGATCGCGTGGAAGAGACTGATGAGTACACTCGCGTTCGGGTAGGAGATTTGTACGATCTGATCGTGGGAGAGTCGGAAGGGGTTTCGGTGTCTTCTCTGACTGTTTCTGTCCGAGGGGAGTTAATCAAGGTTCGCGGAGAAGATTTGGTTTTAGCTCAGGGTATTTCCTCTGAAGATATTGATTTTTGGGCAGTGGTTGCAGAAGAGCTAGATCGGATAGAGGCGAGGAGTAGGGATGATGAGCGATCGGAACCAGATAGTCAAAGTGGTTTAGGGGGCTGAATCCCTCGAAATACCCCTCTTTTGTCACTCGGGGAAAATAACAATAAGAACCAAATTTTTACTGTATATAGAGCGAGCATTTGAGCGTTTATTTTTTGACAGGGCATTGCTGAATTAGGGTATGATAAATTTATTTATAGTGCTCTCGCCAAAAAATAATACTTCAAAAAACGCAGAGCTTATGAAATGTCCTGAATGTCAGTCAACTCATGTCAATAAAAATGGTCAGAAGAAAGGTAAACAGAATTATATTTGTGTCGGTTGTGGCCGACAATTTATAGATTGCTACCAACCTCATAAAGGTTACTCGGAAGAAGTTAAACGTGAATGTCTCAAAATGTATGTCAATGGTATGGGTTTTCGAGCAATTGAGAGGATTAAAGGAGTACATCACACCAGCATTATAAATTGGGTAAAGCAAGTAGGAGAATTGCTCCCGGATGCTTACGAACCAGAGACAGTTCCCCTGGTGGGAGAACTTGATGAACTAGAAACATTTGTTGGTCAAAAAAAATAAGCTTTGGCTATGGACAGCCGTAAATCATTTTCAACCAGGGATTTTAGGATGGGTATTGGGAGGTCATAGTGCTATAACTTTTCGGCCACTATGGGAATTAATTGGCAATTGGAAATGTTACTTTTATATCACAGATGGATGGCCAATTTACCCCATGTTTATCCCAGATGGAGATCAAATTATCTGTAAAACTTACATGACCAGAGTAGAGGGCGAGAATACGCGACTAAGACATTATTTGGCTCGACTTCATCGCAAGACACTGTGCTATTCTCCAGGAGGTAGAAATGCTTAAACATTCAATGAGGTTAGTAATTCATTATCTTAAGTTTTGGGAGGTTCCGGTTCCCTATCCATCGTATCATTTCAATCGCGCTCTTGCCGAGGCAAATCGGGTAGCCAAAACATCCCTTGACCCCATTGGTGACAAGTTAAGACTTAATTGCATTTGTCAATCAGTAATATTACTCAAAAAAACTGCTTTTTTAGGAGTGGAAAATTCACGATTTGAGAGCGAGTAGGTATAAATATCACCCTCGGCACGATCGCACGATCGCCCAAATCTCAGTTTTGGGCCCAAAATCCGAGTAAATGTTGAGCATAATTGCTGATTGACAAATGCTTTCTTAGCTTAACTTGTTACCAATGCCTTGACCCCACAAATCATACCTCAATTCAGCAACGCCAAAAATTCTCCTAAAAGCAGGTTTTGTAGATGCACTTACTCCACATAATTGAGGACTCTCACAAATATAGGGGGCCGATTGCTTCTGGCTTGGGAAAGAAAGCTCACGTCACCAATCGGGAATTTCTTCAGGCTCCGAGTCTAATAGGTCTTGTGACAGTTGTGACAGTTGCTCTCTCGGTAACGGCACAGCAGACAATTCATCCTCTACAGGGGGAAATTTTGGTAAATTAATGTTAGGTGTTCTGAATTCATACCAAGTAACGAGCCTAAAATCAAATTCATCCCGATGTTTAATTTTGTAAACTGTCATTGACTTTTCTCCGGCAATTTACCAGTTATTGCCATCTGGATAAACCCGGCTTGTGGCGGCACTTTCTCGCCATCAGTCCCCCCTGGACGCTGTTGAAAATGGAGGTGTGATCCAGTATCAGCCGTACCCGATTTTGCAATGACAGTCGCCTCATTTAAAGGCGGGGTCGGAAAGACAACTACAGCACTGCATTTGGCCGCTTACTTGCAAACTAAAGCACCCGCGCTTTTGGTGGACGGAGACCTCAATCGCAGCGCATTGGATTGGTCGGCTCGTGGCTCTCTGCCGTTCAAAGTGGTGGATGAGAAGCAAGGCGTTAAGTTTGCTAGGGACTACGAACATATCGTCATCGACACGTCTGCCAGACCCGCACCGGATGAACTTAAAACCCTAGCAGAAGGATGCGATTTGTTGATCCTGCTGAGTTCTCCCGATGCAATGGCCCTGATCGCCATGCTGCAAATGGTCGAGGCTTACATTCGCTTTCGTCCAATTACCGCATTTTGCTCACGCTCATCCCGCCAGGTTCGAGTAAAGTAGGGATTGAGTGCAGGGCAACCATTGAAAAAGCTGGACTGCCCATCTTCAAGTCTGACGTAAGGCGACTGGCAGTATTTCAAAAGGCAGCCCTCGCAGGGGTTCCCGTGAGCGCCGTCAAAGATGCCTACGCTAAAGCAGCTTGGGGTTGTTACCTCGCCGTCGGCAAGGAGATTTTGCCATGAGTCGCTTTGATGATTTGCTAAAAGCCAAGAAACTCAAGCCGGGTGAACCTGAACCCTCGCCCAGTTCCGCGTTGTCCAAAAGCAAAGACCCCAATTTTGTCCGCACTACTGTTTATCTGCCAAAGCAATTGCATCGCCAGCTTAAATCTGCTGCTGCACAGTCAGGCTCCGAAATGAGCTCCCTTGTTGAAAAGTCCGTTGTTTAATACCTCCAGCAGTTCGATGCCCATGAATATCTAAGCATTTAGATGATTAAATATTTAAAAATCTGACAAGGTTGCCCCTGAAACCGAATGACTTCAAAAAAGAGCTGTTGGGAGCGAAAATTGGGGAAACGAGATGAGTAGCGATCGCTCAAAGCTAGTTCTTGTCTTGGTCAAAAAGGCATTATTGGAAAGAAAAGAGCATAAAGGTGAGCCAAGCGAATAACGAAAAACCCGAATCGCGGCACGGTGCGACCGACCCCAACAAGTGTAAACAAATGGAGCGCAAATAAGGTTGGAAGCTCTTAAGAGTAGAAAAAACTCAAAACCCAATTAAAATAAGGGTATGATCATGATTCAAGCCCAAACCATATCCAAACCAGTCACCTTTGACGAATTCGTTGCCTGGTACCCAGAGAACTCTGCCCACCGCTACGAACTACACAACGGAGTTATTGTGGAAATGCCTTTAGGAACAGGCGACCATTTCGACGTTACGGGCTTTCTTCGCTTAAAACTATCAGTGGAAATTGACCGATGCGAGCTACCCTACTCCATCCCGGTGACTACCTGCTCAAACCCGTCCGTAACGAAGCAGGTTATCAGACTGATGTATTTGTTCTGAACAGAACCGCACTCGCCAACGAACCGCGCTGGAAAAAAGAATCCATCATCACGATTTCTTGAAGCAGGGGGTCTAAAGCGTGCAGTACCTTAACGTGAACGTAAAGAGCATCCGGTACTCCCTTACCAACTCGGCTTTGTTGGCAACAAGAAGCGATCGCGTCAATCTCCAGTATGGTAGAGTACATTTGTTCTAGTTTGTCTTGGCTATTGTTGCTAAAAGCCATTGCGCTCATGGATAAACAATTGCTACTTCCCAGAGAAACTTTTTGAGTTTCTTTAATTAAGCCATAACTAGGATTTTAGTAATTTTTAGACGATCCTTTGCTAATCTATTAACAGAATTTTTATGGTCAAGCAACTCAGCCTTAATTTAGATGGTGTTATAGGCCAAATTAATAGTGTAAATCCAGTCTTTGCTCGTCACGAGACGTTTCATCCCCGGTTTGGTTGGCTCAAAAAAGGTTTCGATGCCGCCCAGAAGAATGCCAACAATTCCAGCATTTTTTTAGATGATGATGTCCCGATCCGACTAGGGGTTGGCAAAAACATGGTAAATGCCATTCGCTATTGGTGTAATGCCTTCAAAGTGCTAGAAGATGATATACCAACAGAATTTGGCGAGCTTCTTTTAAGGGATAATGGTTGGGACCCATTTTTAGAAGACCCCGCTTCTTTATGGTTGCTACATTGGAACCTGCTCAAACCTCCCTGCAATGCAACAGCTTGGTATTTCACATTTAATATTTTCCGCCAAGTCCAATTTTCCCAAGATGAGTTTTTCAACGCCCTGTGCGATTACAAAGATACTGTAGCATCTCGTATCGTTGAATCTTCAGTTAAAAAAGATGTCAGCTGTATCCTGAGAATGTACGTCGAACAAGGAATCTCTAAGGCGGGTGTTAGCGAGGATACCCTTGATTGTCCATTTACCGAATTAGGGATTATCCATACTGCTGGAGACTCCAGACACTATACGTTTCGAGTCGGTGCCAAAGGTACTTTACCGCCAGAGATAGTTGTTGCTACTTGTTTGGAATATGCTAGTTTGGTCGGACGGGAACAAAGAACAATCTCGATTTCTCGGCTTCTCTACGATGTTGGCAGTCCAGGTATGGCGTTCAAACTAACAGAAAGTGCCATCTGCGAGGCTATCGAACGAGTGGAGAGACAATTAAGCTCAATTGGCTTCTCCGAATCAGCGGGATTAATTCAATTTTCCTATACTTCTGAGCCAGAGCAGCTGGCAAACGATATTCTAGACAAATACTACAGAGATCGATCTAAAGGGGCTAAGAATGAATAAACGTTTATCTCAATATTTCAGCCTCAAGCGGCGCTACTTTCGTTCTATCAACTTAGAACGGGATCTAGAAAAAGTAGATGCTTTGGAAGGCTATATCCCAACAGAAAGGTCACTTGATGCCATCAGACGTATTCTAGCGGGATTGAACGGGACTTCCAATCACCGAGCTTGGACGTTGACTGGGGTATATGGTACTGGCAAATCCGCCTTTGCCCATTTTCTGACTTCTTTATGTGCTTCTCAAAACAGCCCAATGCGGCAAGAAGCACTAAAAATTGCCGCTACAGCATTTGACTCTGATAGTTTGGAATATCAGGCGCTGAATGAAAAAATACCAGAGCCAGGTTTATTTCGTGCCGTTGCTACTGCCCAAAGAGAGCCATTAAGTAATACTATAGTTAGAGCACTTTATCGGGGAGCCGAACTATTTTGGACGGCACAACAACGAGCTAAAATTGGCGTTTGTAGAGAGCTGTTAGACCTAAGTAATGATATTACAGATGGTAAGATTATAGACAGCCGCCAGGCTCTAAAGTTAGTACAAAAAGTAGCAAGTAAAGCTGATACTGGTGTTTTATTAGTTATTGATGAATTAGGAAAAAACTTAGAATTCGCCGTTCAAAACCAAGGAGTAGAAGATTTATATTTATTCCAGCAATTAGCGGAACTACCTAAAGATAAGAATTATCAAATTTATCTACTTGGGTTGTTGCACCAATCATTTGCTGATTATGGAGAGAGATTAGCATCTGTACAGCGCAACGAATGGGCAAAGATTCAGGGAAGATTTGAAGACATTCCCTTTAGAGATTCTGACGCACAAATGATGAGGTTAATTGGTCAAGCGATTGACTCATCTCAAGCTGAAACAGTTCTTTGCGGAATTCACAATCACGTAGCTGAGTGGTTTGAATATTTGCCAAATGATATTACAAATGATATCACTCCTTCTATTCTAACTGCTGTTTACCCATTGCACCCTATTGCAGCATTAGTATTGCCAAAATTATGTAGTCGTTATGCTCAAAACGATCGCTCTCTCTTTACCTTTCTCACCAGTGCTGAACCTTATTCGTTTCAAAATTATTTAGAAGAAACTTCAGTAGTGGCAGGGGATGTTTTACCAACCTTAAAACTATATAGAGTTTATGACTACTTTATTGAAGCAGTGGGAGTAGGATTAGCATCTAGACCCAATCTGCAACGCTGGGTAGAAATTCAAAATTTAATTGACGATGCTAAGAGTTTAGATGAAGACAGTTTACAAGTATTAAAGATAATTGGTATTTTAAACCTGATTACTACTACAAGTCCATTGAGAGCAACTCGCAGTTTAGTCACGCTAGCTATGTGTGATATTGCTACAGATGATAATAAATTGCACTGGGAACAAAAAATAGAGAGCCTCCTACAAAAGGGTATCCTTACTTATCGACGCCAGTTGGATGAACTGCGAATTTGGCAAGGTTCTGATTTTAATGTTGATGCTGAGTTATCTAAATATATCGAGCAAGAACGATCGCCTTTAGTAAATCTTTTATCTACAGTTCGTCCTTTAACTCCTTTAATTGCACAACGTCATAGTTACAAAACAGGAACATTACGGTATTTTGAACGCAAGTATTTAGATGGTTTAGAAAATTTAAACCAACTACGGTGTTCTCATTCTGATTGTGATGGATTAGTAGGATACTGGGTTGATAGGCAGTTACCCAATCAAGTTCCTTCCCAAACAGCGGATGGAAAGCCTTTAATTATTTTGGCGGCTGCTAAACTTGATTCATTACAAATTAGAGCGCGAGAATTTGCAGCCTTGAAAAAAATTCAAACCAGCGCTTCTGAGTTACAAACAGATGGAGTAGCCAGACAGGAAGTTCGCTATCGGTTGGTGCAGGCTGAGGAACTATTAAATGAGACCTTAGCTTCATCATTTGATGTAGGTGCTAATAAAAATTCTTGTTGGATTCAAGGGAAATCAGAAACAATTAGCTACATTACAGATTTTAATGCCAAGCTTTCTGAGGTTTGCGAGCGAGTTTATAGTTCGACTCCTATTCTTTGGAATGAATTAATTAATCGCCGTGAATTAACTTCTCAAGGGTCGAAAGCGAGACGGGAATTAATTGAGGGGATGCTGGAACACGCAGAGGAAGAAAGACTTTCTTTGCAAGGAAATGGCCCAGAAGTTAGTATGTATTATTCTGTCTTGAGTGAGACGGGAATTCATCGCCAAGAAGAAGGAACTTGGGGATTTTATCCACCAAATGAAGAATCTGGTGTTAGCACGATATGGCAAGCGATTGAGGAATTTTGTTTTTCTGCTAAGGAGAAACAACAGACTTTAAATAATCTCTACAAATTATTAGAAGCACCTCCTTATGGTGTTAAACAAGGAGTAGTTCCGGTACTGCTGGCGGCGGTTTTGTTATACCACATCGATGATGTGGGGGTTTATCGTGACGGTACATTTATTCCAGTTCTAGGAGCGGAACATTTTGAGTTGTTCTTAAAAGACTATTCTAGGTTTGCTGTTAAGTATTTTGAAGTGGTGGGATTGCGATCGCAAGTTTTCAAGGAACTGGAAACGATTTTGCGCTCGTCCAATGCTCAAATGTTAGCAGGAATTAGAAATGCAACGCTGCTTGCAGTAGTAAGACCGTTATTTCAGTTTGTCAAAAAGCTGCCTGCTTATACTAAGAAAACCAAACGTCTGAGTTCGGAAGCATTGGCTGTACTCCAAACTTTACAGCAGGCGCAAGAACCCGATGAACTACTATTTACTTCTTTACCAAAAGCTTGTGGTTTACCTCCTATTGTGGCAAGTGATGAGGACGATGGTACGGTAGCGAAAACCTTACGGAAAAAGTTAGTTGCAGCGCTCCATGAGATTCAAACTGCTTATGATCGTCTATTAACTGAGTGCCTATCTCTGCTGCATAGCGCATTTGCCGTGCGGAGTAATGAGGATAGACTACGGGAAGACTTGCGGGTGAGAGCCAGTTATTTATCGGGTCAATGCTTAGAACGTCATATCAAGAGTTTTGTGATGGCGGCGGCAGATGAAACCAAGAAGGACGCTGAATGGTTAGAGGCATTGGTGATGATTGTCGCTGACAAGCCTGCTGAGTCTTGGAATGATGAAGACGTTACGAATTTTGAAGTTAAGCTTTCGGACTTGGCGAGAAAGTTCAAGAATTTAGAGGCTATTCAGAAAGATGCTCAAACCCGCGCTAGAGAAGGGTTTGAAGCGAGGAAAATTACGGTGACGCGCCCTGATGGACAAGAAACTCACTCTCTTGTTTGGTTCGACCATGAAAGTCAAACCAAAATTGATGGCGTTGTCGAGGAAATTGTGGGAATATTAAATAAGTATGACAATCCCCAGCTACAACAAGCTGTAGTAGCTAAATTGGCTGAGTGGGTCTTGGGGTCAGTTTCTCAGGACGGTTTGGTTAAAATTCCCAGAAAAAGCCAAGAGCCAAAGGATGAGCGAAAAACCAGTTAGACACATTTTGGGCCTATCCGGTGGCAAGGACAGCACTGCCTTGGCAGTGTTGCTGCACAAAAAGATTCCACAGATGGAATACTTTTTTTGTGATACCCATAAGGAGTTACCCGAAACCTACGAATATCTTGAGCGGATCAAAGCCCGTCTAGGCATTAAAATTCATTATCTAAGTGCTAAAAGAGGTTTTGACCATTGGCTGGAAATTCATGACGGATTGTTACCGTCACCGCAAATGCGCTGGTGTACTGTAATGATGAAAATTAAACCCCTTGAGGAATTTGTTGGGAATGACGAAGCTATTAGCTACATAGGCATTAGGGCAGATGAAAACCGTGAAGGTTATATTTCTACTAAGCCAAATATTAAGCCTGTTTTTCCATTTAAGGAACGCAGATTAGTTAAAGCTGATATTTTCCGAATTCTTGAACAAAGTGGAATTGGTTTGCCAGATTATTACCGTTGGCGTAGTCGGTCTGGTTGCTTTTTTTGCTTTTTCCAACGCAAGTATGAGTGGGTGATGCTGGCGCAGGAACACCCCGATCTATTTGCTGAAGCAGTTAAGTATGAGCAAGGACATAAAGACGGTAGAACATACACCTGGGTTCAAGGGGAGACTTTGTTGGAATTGCTTGAGCGTAAAGATGAGATTATTGCTCAACATGAAAAGTCAATGGCTAGGGAAGTTAAATCTCTAGGTAAACAATCTTTAGCAGAAGTATTGGAAAACATACTTGATGAAGAGGATAACGAACTACCCTGTTTAGCTTGTCACTTATAATTAGTTGAGTAAAAAGATATGGATATTTCTAGAGTATTTACTAATAGAAGTGAAGCGATACTTAACTTTTTTCAGCAGCCTGGTATTGGTTACTATATCCCTTTTTACCAACGTGAATATAGCTGGGATACCGAAAACATAGACCAGCTAATGGAAGATATCTGTAGTGGTGTCAGGGACATAGTAGATGGGGCAAGCGATCCTATCCATTTTATGGGAACACTTATTCTTGTAACGGATAGCAATCCAATAGTAAATATCAAACCACTTGATCCTCGTGCTCTGCCAATTCGTGTGGATAATGTAATTGATGGACAGCAGAGGATTTCAACGATAGCTATTGTTGCCTGCCAATTATATAAAAAATTATGCCTAATTGAAAAGACGCTTCCAACTGTTCAGGATTTTGATGGGTTGAGAGAAGCAATTAATACATATGTTGATCGGCTTATTGATGTTTTTTCACTCGATCTTAGAAGAGGTACTCCAAATCGCAAGCCGTTAATAATTAGAGCTTCTATAGATCAATGGACATTTGATGGTAAGGAGGATAATTACAAGTCTGAAATTTCTTCGTACTTGGCAGCGTTTATACGTTCTATACATACCAAGTCTAACTTGCCCGAGGGAGCTAATAATTCTTTAGTTGGGAAGAATATTAAAAGAATTAATCAATTTTTAAAGAATATAGAAGAAGCCCACGAAAGCAAAGACACAGATTTTCCGCCAGCTTGGGACATCCTTCGCAGGTTTTCAGAAGTTGATTTATGGACATATCCTCGACCAGACCTAGTAAGCAGGGTGGAAAACCGAGGAAATCCGATGTCTAGTGAAGAGAAGCAAATATGTAGCCTAATTCAGTTATTTGCTTTTTGTCACTACTTACTTCAGTGTTGTTGTTTCACTATTATTCAACCTATTTCCGACGTGAGAGCATTTGATATGTTCCAGTCTTTAAATGCGACAGGAACTCCTCTCACTGCATTTGAAACATTTAAGCCGTTGGTAGTTAACCATGTTGAATCATCTGGCTCCAGTTTTAAAAGCTCAAATTCAGAAAAATATCTTGAATCAGCCGATAGATTACTAAGTTCAAGAAAAAGCGCTTCATCAAAGAATAAATTAACTAACGAATTTTTAACTCTTTTCGCTTTAGTACATGATGGTTCAAAGCTGTCAAAACAATTTAGTGTACAAAGAAGATGGTTGAATGAAGGATATGAAAGCAGTTCTTCTGCCCCGAGTAAAGAAGAATTTATTAATCAAATAGGTAATCTTGCAACCTATTGGGATAACATAGTTAATTTTAATCCATTAACAACTCCTTTTATAGGGGGAACTGATAATATTCCTGAACCTGATAGAGGGCTAGGAACTGTTTGTATTAGCTATATTCAAAAAGCTAATCATAGGATGGCAAATACAGTTCTAAGCCGTTTCTATGCTCGGGTTATAAGAAGTGAGCAAAATGCAGACAAAGAATTTATTTTGGCTTCTAAAGCTATAGCAGCATTTTTCACTCTATGGCGTTCAGCTTTATCTACTTCAGGTCTGGATGAAGTTTATAGGAAACTATTAAGAGAGCATATTTCCTGGGAGAAAGGAGATGCTGAATTAACTACGCAGTTTCTCAAAAAGTATTTAAAGGATGTGCTAGCAGGTAAAAATATTGGAACGAAATCTGACTGGTTAAATAAAGCAAAAGATTATCTAAGATACGATGAATCTGCAACAATTTGTAGATTTGTTCTTTTTATTGTATCCGAAGATACAATACCCGATCCTAATGTTCCAGGTTTGATGAAAGTTGGAAATCGGGGTTCCACTCCATCTTATTTAACAGCCCAAAGATGGATTTCTGATGAGCTGAAAAGCATTGAGCATATAGCGCCACAAAAGCCTGAGTATCGTTCAAGCTGGGAGCCACTTCTATATGAGAATGATAACTATCAGCGTATAGGAAATCTAACTCTTCTTCCTACCCCAATTAATAGCTCACTTAGCAACAAAGGGTGGATAGAAAAGTTTATCTACTATCAGCACTTAGCTGAAACAGACCCAGCTAAGTTAACCCAATTACAGTCTGAAGCTCAGAGTTATGGAGTAGTCTTAAATCCCCAAACTATAGATTTATTAAAAAATACGCCGACTAAACAACATCTTGCACCAATAGTTCAATTAGGTGCTACTTGTGTATGGGATAAAGACTTTGTAGAGCAACGTAGTGAGCGGATTTGCGATATTTTGTGGGATCGTCTCTACCAATGGATAAATTAAAGTTAGAAAATTTATTGAATATTAATTTGAAATGTTTGAAGTTGTATAATTATTGATGTGAACTATGTCTTTACAATCGTCATCTTGTCAAGTATCTGAATGGATCGGTTTTCTCCGTCAATATGGACCCATTCCTCGAAATGATAATATGTACGATGAGGCGATTCAGCGTGCGCTCAGACGTAAAAAAATTCAGCCTATTGCTTTTGAAACTGAATATCTAAAAGAATTACTAGATAACTTTAGGGCAGCAGAGCCAAAAACTGTTATTTTGACAGGTACAGCAGGGGATGGAAAGACCTACTACTGTCGAGAAATATGGGAACAGCTAGGTGGTTCTTCAGAAAGATGGAACCAGAGTGAGGAAAAAATTCACACGCTAGAACTTGCTAATAGCCAGTTATTTGTTATTAAGGATTTAAGCGAATTAACTTCTGAGGAAAAACTTTCGCTATTACCTCAAGTTGCAGCAGCGATCATTGGAAAAGATACAACTAAAGTTTACTTAATTGCTGCTAATGATGGTCAGCTTGTTGAGGCATGGGCAGAAGCAGAGATTGCTGGAATTATCGAAGTGCGACAGGTAATCGAAGACCTGCTAGTTGAAGACTTGCGTGAAAAGGAACGCTTTAATGTCCGGCTTTACAACCTCAGTCGCCAGAGTGCCGCTATTATCTTTCCACGTATCTTAGATGCGGTGTTGAAACATTCTGGCTGGCAAGTATGCGATCGCTGTCCTCAGCAAAACCTTGGCTGTCCAATATGGGAGAATAAACTTCGTTTGGAAGGTACAGAAGCTAACCGAACGACAAGAGAAAGACTGACTGATCTGCTAGAACTCTGCGAACTCAATGAGATGCACCTACCTGTACGTCAGCTACTCTTGTTAGTTGCCAATTCGTTGTTTGGTCATCCGCATGCCAAAGATAAATTACTAACTTGCCAACAAGTTCCCAAGATTTTAGAGTCAGGGACAACTTCATTAGCTAGTCTTTACCGTAATATTTTTGGGGAGAACCTTCCTGAACGTAGGCGTGAATCTACAGCAGTTTTCAAAGTGTTGCGAAGTTTTGGCATTGGAACTGAGACGAGTAACCAGATTGATAACATCCTGATTTTTGGAGCAGACGATCCTGAATTGAAGCCTTGCTACCAGCAGCTAGTTCTTTCCGATTCCTACTATGGTGCTGATGTAAATTACCAGGCTCAACAACGAGCTTATTTAGAAGGTGAGTTTGTCGGCAATCGCTCGGATTTTTTAAATGTCCTACAATCTCAAAGACAGCGATTATTTTTCACGCTGCCAAACGATCGCGTAGCCGATTTGAGGTTGTGGAATCTCACTGTATTTCAGTATGCAGGAGAGTATCTGAGCGATGTTTACAAAGTTTTGAAAGAAGGCAAGAAAGTATCCAAGCATATCCTTGTTCGTATAGTACGAGGGTTAAATCGCATTTTTACAGGCTTTCTAGTAAAAAACCAAGATGAACTTATCTTGGCAACATCAGGAAGTTACTCTCAAGCAAAAATTAGCCGCGTTTACGAGGAATCAATATCTGTAACCAAGAAACGTGGTGAAAGTATTTCCATAGAATTATATAAAAACCAGCGCCAAGCCAGCTTAATTGTTCATCTCTCTCCAAAGCTTGAACCTATTTCGCTAAATTTAACCTTAACTCGCTATGAATATCTGAGCCGAGTGGCAGAAGGAACTTTGCCAAGTAGCTTTTCTCAAGAATGTTATGAAGATGTTCTTGCTTTTAAATCACAGGTACTCAAGGGGCTTGCTCTTAGAAAGCAATCAGAAGGTGAAGACGAGGACTCTGAAGAAGCGATGAGCATTCGTCTGCTAGAAGTAAACAATGACGGTATTGCTAGTTCGCGTTCTTTGGAGATTTACTTGTAAATGACTGAAACTCTCCCACGACCACAGAATATTGAGGAAACTCAACTTACTATGTGGGTTGATGAGTCCATTTGGGGGCATCGCCTACATGACGAGCAAACACCTTGGCTCTGTATCTTAGAGATGCTGTGCATTGCCCAGTCAGAAGCACGCAATGGGCAAGCTTTCGTAGAGAAAGAATATAACAGTCTTCAGTATTCTACGTATCCTCGGCTTTACCTTCGCAATATTCTGTTTAATAACCCTCATCTTGAGGCAATTACATCCGAATATTTAGGTAATACTGAACGTTGGAATATGTGGATAGAAGCAATTGTTAATAACGTGGGAGGTCTGACTTCTCCTGATTTTAACTACTTAGAAGCTAGATTTTCCTCTTTCAAAGATTTTGCACAAGTTGTCAAATTTATTCAATCAAATTCTATTGAAGGAGACAGCAATAAGCGGTGGAGTTCTAAATTCGTCTTTCCTTACGGACCTGATTGCTTGTATGAAGATCTTGGGGTTAAGGGCACTAACATAACAAATGACCGTCGTTTTTTTGGGAGAACAGGCGAACTCCTCTACCTAATGCTATGTCGAAGTGGTAGAGGAGAAGAAATCCTTTCACACCTGCAAAAACTAGGAATTATGGCTAGTGAATATTCCAGTGACCACAAAGATTCAAAGTGGAATAAATGGAATAAAGTTATTGTTGCCCTTCAACCAGAACACGATCGCACTGTAACAAAGTCAAGTGGTAAACCACCTTACCTTCCATACCAGAAGTTACCTGAATACGAACGCCTTGCTGATGATTGGCTAAACATCCTGCACTGCAATCTGCCTGATTATGATGCACTACCCCAGATTGTTACTATCACGGGACTACATCTAATCATCTATCTCCTAAGCCGTGCCAAAGCTGTACTGGGAGAACTAGAACCACCTCGATTCATATTGGAGATTATTGCTCCTAAGAAGACAATTATTCGTGACTTAGCCTCAGATGAATATCAGAAAAACAACAGCCTGTCTCAACGTGCGATCGAACATTACATACGTGGCACAATCGAACTTCCCGAATGGCAGATATGTCTAGAATCCTTTAATCCTCTTGAGGAAGCGATCGAACTGCTGCAAGAGCGATTTGCATGGCTGGCTAAGGAGGAGGACGATCTAGATGGAGCAAGTTCTCCTGAAGGATTGCTCGACAAACTGCGAGAGAAGGCAGTCAAGCGGCATAAACAACATCTTGCTAAGTGTCACAGTAGTTGGGCACGCGAGATTGGACTCTCATCTAGCAGAGGGAGCAGACGCACTCGCTATGCTCCTACCGATACTCTCCTGAGAACATTAGTTCTGACCTGCGTCCCCCATCGTATGGAATTTCAGGAATTTCTGCAAAAGCTTTACCAGAAGTATGGTTTTGTCATAGGCGACAAACAAGCCGAAGACATTATTAGTTCAGGCAATGCTGACCGCGAAGACTTTGCAGCAAATGCCGAACGATTGGAACGTCGCCTAGCCAGTATAGGGCTCCTGAAGCGTCTGTCTGATGCCTGTGCCTACGTCCGAAATCCTTTCGTAGTGGAGGTGAACTCATGCAAGCAATTGAACTAATTGGACAAGTTGCGACTAATTTCCTCAAACGTTCCATCAACGCCGATGAAACGACAGAGGGCGTAGCTCGGTTTCTGCTCGATCGCCTCACTGCCCAGCAGGTAGCAGCTATCTGCCGCACCATTTTGCAAGACTTTCAACTCTCATCACTGATTAAGATTCAAGTTCCGCGAAGCTTGGTAAAAAACTGTGAACTGCCCGACGAGATTCTGACTGACGAATCGACCGTTCACCTACGACACGCACCTTGCGATCTCTCTGCCCTACTACTTGCCAGCACTAGCGACGATCAAGCTCAATCTCTTGGCGACATTACACCTTTGGGAGCACAGGAACTTAAAGGACAGGTTGACCTCTGGATTGACATTGCTGCTGCGAATTTGCCAATTTCTGATGACCAAGTGGACTACTGGCGTAAAGCGCTAAATGGCCTGCGAAAGGTGGGAACCCCTAGCCTAGAAAATTTTGCCCAGTACATTGTTGAAACTCGATCGCGCATTGAACAAGAAGGTATCCCTGTTGTTGATGCGTTGGGTTGGGCGTTGCCTTCCCTGCGACTGCCTCGTGACTCCAAGTATTTCAGTGCTATTCCCGAAACCCAATGGGGACGGGCTACTCGTTGGGAGAAACTATTTCAACAAGCTTTTACTAAACGTGCTTGCCTGCTGCTAAAGCAAACACCGACGCGCAAACCCCTTGATGAACAGGACTTACAATCTACCTTTGAGAAAGTTAGAGAGGAAATCCCCACAAATGCTCATCCTGCGATCGCAAGATTTATCAGCAGTTCCGCAGGATGGAACTCAGAAACCGAAGCCTTGGCGCAGTTTGAATGGGAAGCAGACAATATTAACCTGCTATTCACAGGTTTGCAGGCACAGAAGACTGATATCGCATCCTTGACACTTGCTTTTTTTGAAGACGAATATCCTGAAACTCTCACCGCAGACGAAACTCAGTATCTCAATGCACTCAAGAAACGGAACAAAAAAGAGGCGCTTGACGAAGACCGCGAATTCTACGATACCCATCGTAACGAACTTGATGCAAATCGCCAACTAAAAGCCAAGTGGGATAAGTTCGTTTACGGACAGGCGATCGAATGTACAGATTTCCTCATTGGTTTGCTGCAAGCCTTTGAACGCCTATTTGAGCAGGCAGACTCAGTGGAGGGCATTAAGTCGCTGAAAATTACTACACAAAAGAGTTCTGCTAAAAGCAAGTGGCTGGACTTAAATGCTGATGTAGGGCTGTACTTTTGCACACGCTATCGGGGTTTTGAAAAGCTCACTAGCCCTTACATTAAGTGGGAAACGCACTGGCTCTTTAAGTACGACACATTGCTAAAAGATTCCAAGAAAAAGAATAAGTATCGTAAAAACATTTCAGCTGCCAAAGCAGCAACGGAAATCAAGTTTTATGTAGAGATGCGCGACAGTGGACAAGACCTGATTGCCAAGACGCAATTGATTTGGAAAGGCAATCCCAACACCATTGGGATGGAATTGTACAAAGATTTAGAGAGACTGTTGTCGCAATCTCCCTTCCAACTGTCTCAGGTTTCACTAGAACTTGTCAGCAAGAAGGGTCGCCTACAAGGGATTTCTCTGTCAGATGTAGGAACTCTGATGGCTGCTTACCGTCAGGATCGAGGCTCGCTGGTCGGTAAGTACGAAGCTAAGTACAATCTCGACAAAACCTTAGCCACCAAACTCAAGCAAGCGGTGTCCGAAGGCAGACTCTCTCAAGAAGCGTCTGAAACTATTAAAATGGCTTGGAAAGAGTTTAATGAGACTTACAGACAAGCGATCGCTAGCTTCCTCGATCCCGAAAGTAATGGAATTGCCAGCCCCTACCTACTTTACCAGTGCGAAGCCTACGGAAAGCTGCTCTCGGTCATCCTGACCCACGCTAAGGGCGATCGTAATCGTCTCGACTTTTATCAACCTGTTTTGCTCTTAGGGTGTGTGCGTGTTGCACGAGGTAAGCCTGCTGCAATCGTTGCACCTTGGCATCCTCTGAGACTAGCTACTCTTGCTATCAAAGCACGACAAGTTGCAGGGCTACTTGAATATATTACTTCCAACTCTGAAGTCTACTTTGGTGATTCACGACTGTTTTTTACAGATCTGAGAAATGATATTGTCCATCCTTATAGTCCAGAAGTTTGTGTTGGCTATCAGGGAAAGCAGCCAGAAATCCTAGCTGTTTCAGATACAGTTAATGATTATTCCTTGATGGAACGTCCAACAAAAGATGAAGATGAAAGATTTACCAACGAAGATCCTGCCAAATCTGCTGAAAAATTGTTGGGATTGGTGCGTCGCTATGTTGAATTACAGCCTCACGAAAAAACAAATTTGAGCATAATGCTCTATCAGACTGACTCTATTAAATTACCTCAAGCGATCGTTAATAAACTTGGCGAAGAACTACAAGAAGATTCTGAAGAGGTTCGCTGTCAGGTGATTCTGCGCCACAGAAATAGCCAAAAACTTGCTAAACTCTACGAGCAAATAATTGAAAGTTCTGATGTAGATCCTGATGCTTTCATTGCTAGTGAAGTTTCACAGGACTTTATGGCTAGACTGCGAATAGCAGTAATGTCTAATGATGTACCTACTGATAATCCTAGAGAAGGAAAGTTTGCAGACATCGTTTTTCTCCAGGATGCGATCTCCCGACAAGCTAAAGTTACTTGGCAATCGTCTCCCTTTGATAGCAGTGTACTCAATATCCTAACGCATTTTCCTGCACGCTGGTCACGCAAACGTCCTGCTGCAAAAGATGAATTAAAGTCAACTGTCTATCTCACTTGCCCCAAGCAGCCTACTGTTGGTCAAGTTTATATAGACATGGTGTATAGCATTATTGTCAATGAAGACTGTCCATTAGGACAACACTTCCTACCCGCACGTCAAATTTCTTTTCAAGAAGAAACAACCAAAACAATTTTCGATGAAATTCATCGTCTAGGGGAGTGGGTTGTTAACTATGATGACTTACTAGAACGGCGGCAATTGGTCAACCAAGGAGTTAAAGTTATCCGCTACCAACAAAACCGTACAGATGAACGAAATTTCTTAGTTTCGTCGGATGCGCCATTAAACTTATTAAAAGTATTGGTTAGGAAACGATTGGAAGCTCTTAATCTCCATATTGATAGAGAACACATTGACAAGCTTGTAGAAATTTTTATTGATAAAGCAAATGAGCTTTCTGGAGACATTGTACTGCGGGCTGCTAAATGCGGTAGGTTTGCCAGTGAACTAATCGGTGTTGTTCTAAGTAAGGCATTAATTACTGCTGAAATGGGAGAACACAACCATATCGGCTGGTATTTTCTTGATGATTATGCTTCTTGGCTGGGACAGAAAGAGGGACAGATTGCTGACATCATGGCAATTTCGCTACAGCACGTACACGATGAGCCTGTACTAAAAGTGATAGTGTCGGAAGCAAAATATGTTGACATAGCGGGACTAGCAGATGCTCGAAAAACTTCCCAAAAGCAGCTTAGGGATACAGTCGATCGCATTGCTAATGCCCTATTCATCAGCCCAAGTCGCCTCGATCGCGATCTATGGTTGTCTCGTTTGAGCGATCTTCTGCTGGAAGGCATAGAATTTAGTGCTGATGCTAAAGTGCCGATTGAGCAGTGGAGAGAAGGCATCCGCGCCGGAACAATACGAATTGATTTATCCGGTTACTCTCACGTTTTTATTTCCGGTACAAGCGGCAGTGGGGTTGAGAGCGAACGGATTCCCATTCCTAAAGTCAATCGCTGCTTCCAAGAAGTTTTTGATCGAGAATTAGTGCGTCGCATCGTTCTTGCTTATGAAGCAGAGCAATCGCTCTTTACTATTCGCGAACAAATAGGCGATGACAAACCTTGGTTAATCTCTCAACCCTTATTCCCGGCTAACAGAGTGACATGGGTTCTAGGTATTGAAGAAGCGAGTCAAGTACCAAATGTAGACGTGACTCCCGTAGCAGGTAATGAACCTGATGTAGACGATGAACCGACTCAGCCGTTTCAACTGCAGTTTCAATCCCATCTCGATACTCCTACTTCCACCAACAATACTCCTTCTACAACTTTAGAAACCGATGATAGAAGCAATTGGGCTAGTTCCGCTCTTGTCAGATGGTGCCAACAATATCAGGTACAGACAAGCCAGAGTGATGCTACTTCTGTTAGATGGCTGAACGATACTGCCATAAAGCTTAAAGGAGCATTGATAGGATACGACCTGCAAGCTAAGATACTCGACCAGAGGCTTACACCGAATGCGGCAATTGTGCACCTGAAAGGTTCTGATAAGCTTAAGCTCGAAGACATTGAGAAACGGCGATCGCAACTTCTGACGACTCATGCTCTGAACATTATCAGCGTCTATGGTCAACCCGGTGAAATTGTCGTTTCGATCAGTCGTCCTCAACGACAGGTTATCTCACTACGAGAGGTTTGGGCGAAGCGAAAAGTTAATCGCTCACCATCTGGTATTAACCTCAGTCTCGTGGTTGGGGTTAGGGAAATTGATGGTGAACTGCTATACCTCAATTTAGGCAGCAACTTTGAGAACCTCCAACAACATGCACCCCATACCTTGATTGCTGGGGCTACTGGAAGTGGTAAATCTGTTTTGCTGCAAAATCTTCTTCTAGACATCTGCGCTACAAATCCGAAGGAACTGTGCACTATCTACCTAATTGACCCAAAAGCCGGTGTAGACTACGCTAATATTGAGGAACTGCCCCATCTGCGCGAAGGAATCATCATTGAGCAGGATCGGGCGATCGATGTGTTAAACGAATTGGTAGCTGAAATGGACTCCAGATACCTAAAGTTTAGGCAACAAAAGGTTAGAGACCTTCTATCATATAACAACAAGGTTTCTGAAAGTGAACGCTTACCTATTTTATGGCTGGTTCATGATGAATTTGCTGAATGGATGCTAGTAGACGAATACAAAGATGCTGTATCCTCAGCAGTTCAACGGCTAGGAGTCAAGGCGAGAGCGGCTGGAATCCATCTTATCTTTGCCGCTCAACGTCCGGATGCCAACGTTCTACCTGTTCAGCTTCGAGACAACCTTGGTAATCGGTTGATTCTAAGGGTTGAAAGCATTGGGACTTCAGAAATTGCACTTGGCCAGAAAGGAGCAGAAAACTTGCTAGGGAAAGGGCATTTGGCGGCAAGGCTAACCAATGAGCCAACTATCATATACACGCAAGTTCCATTTCTACATGATGCAGATTTTCCATTAATAGTGGAATCAATTAAAGCTGACTTTAAATAAAAGCTAGTAGACTGACTATTGAATATTACTGTTTAGAGGATAGAGAATTTATGGTTCGTTGGGATAGTACGCAAATGTCAATTGGAGACATTCGTGATTTAACAAACTCTCATCGCCTTGAGTTACGACCTGATTTTCAACGGCAGGAAGTATGGGCTGTAGCAGCAAAAATTATGCTTATCGACTCAATCCTCAAAAATATACCAATGCCTAAGTTCTATTTGCTTAGAAATATTCGAGGAGAGGCTACTTTCCGCGCAGTAATTGACGGTCAGCAAAGGCTTAGAGCAATTCTTGGCTTTATGAACAATGAGTTTGCACTCAAAGCTCCTCCTTGTGAAGCTCACCTTCATAACAAGTATTTTCAAGATTTGCAACAGCCAGAGCGAGATAAATTTATCAATTATCGAATTGATATGTATGAAGTTACGGATGTCACAGATGCTGAAGTGCGGCAGATGTACTCTCGCGTTAATAAGTATGTAAAGGCACTTAATAAACAAGAATTAAGACGGGCTGATTTTCCTGGAGATTTTTTGGATGTTGCAGAAAATGTAGCCTTATTAGATATTTTTGATGATTTCAGGATTTTTACTCCTGCAAATCGCCGTCGGATGGCTGATGTTGAGTTTGTGTCTGAACTTCTTGCTCTAATGATCCGAAAAAAACCGTTGGATAAAAAGGAACAGTTAGATTCAGTTTATGAAGAATATATGGAATGGGCTGAGCCTCATTGTAGCGAGACAAGAGAATGTTTTAATCAAATACTGAGTGATTTTCAACGTATTTTTGATGAAGACGAATTAGCTACCGTTAGCTCTACTAGATTTCGCCAAAAAGCTGATTTCTATGCATTATTCGGAGCTATCTATAATCTTCGTTGCAGGGGAGGGAATATAGATAATCGGGACTTAACGCCTCTCCGTAGGGATTTATCTCTTCTTGATTCTTGCATTGAACCTTCATCAGATATTAGCGTTTTACGAGAGTATGCAATCCATTGTGTTTCAGATGCTAATTCTGCATCGAGTCGTCGTTAGAGAATCAATTTTTTGGAGTCTATTCTTCAGGGTACTTATCTGATAAAAATATCAGGAGATACTGCACGTTTCTTCTCTCAAATTCTCTACGATGGCGGTGGATTCTGTCCACCAGGAACTCAGACTTGCTTAGTATCTGAATTAGATTTTCAACCAACAATAGAAAATTCTGTTATTGCATGGTACAAGGAAAATCAAGTTTTCCAAATGGAGAATGCTGGATTTATTAGAAGAGAGGTTTTAGAAGAAGTAGATTCCAGCGTTTGGCTGGTAATAGATCCATTGTCTCAGGAACCTGATACTGAGGGAACTCAGTTGGAGATTAATGTATGACTAGCATTGAGTTTAATGGACAAATATATGTCCTGCCCGACGAAGTTAAAGGCATTGACAATTCTCAATATAAAATTTTAGAGATGCTAGGTAGAGGAGGTAATGGATCTGTATTTGAATGTGAAAATGCTGCTACTGGCGAAACATTTGCACTAAAAGTTCTCCTTAATTTAAAATTTCCTAGAATTGAGAGGTTTGAAAGAGAGATTCAAATAATTAGTCGCTTGAGTCATGAGCATATTGTTACATACATAACGCATGGCAAGATGTTAATCACTCATACTCCTAAGCGCGAAGCACGTTCCAGGAACAGAAGCTATCCAAATCCATTTGATGTTTCTTTCATAATTATGCGTAAGGCTAATTCTAACTTGAGGGAATTTCTTACCCAAAGCTCTTCCCCATTACGATTTGAAGATTATTATGGACAATTCGTTGGTCTCGCCAAAGCACTTGAAAAGCTTCACGTTGTTGCCATGCATCGTGACATCAAGCCAGATAACATCTTGATTAGTGCTGATGTTTGGCAGATCTCTGATTTTGGGTTGTGTGCATTAATAGAGGAAACTGAAAAACAGCTTACTAGAGCCGAAGAAGCTGTAGGACCCAGATACTGGATGTCACCTGAAGCTGTTTCAAAGGCAATGGGACTTGGAGATGTGATTAATTGCTGTTCCGATCTCTTTCAACTTGCCTCAGTGTTCTGGTTTGTTGTGACACGGCGACCACCAATCGGTATCCTAACAATGGACGACTGGTCGGGACCCCCATCCCTTGGTCAGCTTCTTTTAGACACTCTTCAACACAATCCATTGCGTAGACCTAGATCCACTACTGAATTTCTTCAACAGTTAGAAGACGTTAGATTCAGCTAATATGCTGTCTGCTGCGCCTATCAATATGATAGTTGAAGATTGAAGTGAATATGAGACGAGCGAACATAGAATTTGGTAAAACCAGAAGATTTAAACCGCTCACAAACCTGTATAGTTACCTATCTTCATCTAAATGTTAAATAGCTCATTTAATCCAAAGCCCATTTACCTCGATTATCATGCTACAACTCCTGTTGATATTAGGGTTGCCGATCGCATCTACCACTACATGACTGAAGAATTCGGCAATGCCAGTAGTGTGGATCATAAGTATGGCAATCGCGCTGAAGAAGCCGTCAAACAAGCTGCTAAACAGGTGGCTGAGCTAGTTGGAGCTTCACCGAGAGAAATTGTTTGGACATCGGGTGCAACCGAGAGTATTAATCTAGTAATTCAGGGTAGTCTCTTCCCCTATCCTGGAAAACCTCACCGGATTGCGCTGCTGCCACTTGAACACAAAGCCATTCTCGACACCTGCCATATTCTAGAGAAACGCGGCTGGACAGAACTGACTTACCTCCAAGTCGATTGCAGAGGAAGACTCAACCTCGATTATCTAGAACAGGTTTGCGCTGATGGACTCTCCCTCCTCTGTGTTATGGCAGCCAACAATGAGATTGGCAACATTTACCCAATTCAGCCAATCGCTCAGATTGCTCAACGCTACGGTATCCCGTTCCTCTGTGATGCCTCTCAAGCGGTCGGGAAAATCCCCTTAAGCTTTCAGGACTGGGGCATTACATATCTGGCAATCTCCGCTCACAAACTGTATGGGCCAAAAGGTTCAGGAGCTTTGGTTGTCAGAAAAGGGCATCACCTAGAACCAATTCTATTTGGGGGAGGGCATCAGAAAGGAATCAGGTCTGGAACTCTAAACGTTCCTGGTATTGTTGGTCTGGGAGAAGCTTGTCACCTGCGTTTGCTGGAAATGGATGAAGATGAGAAAGCGATCGCGTGTCTTAGAGACAGATTGCAAAGCTTACTGATAGATAAAATTTCTGGTTTAATCATAAACGGAGATTTGTCGTGCCGTTTAGCTGGCAATCTGCATATCTCTATACCCGATGTTCCCAATAGTGCCATTATTGCCAGAGTTCGTTCTAAGTTAGCCATCTCCACTGGTGCTGCCTGTTCATCTGGTGTACAAACCCCTTCTCACGTATTGCAAGCTATGGCTCTCTCTTCTAACGTAATTGAAGGGGCACTGCGGATTGGTATTGGTAAATTTACGACTTTTGAAGAAATCGAACAGGCTGCGGAAATTCTTGCCACAGCTGTTAGCCTCACTCGTCAACTTATGTAGGGTTTGCTGAATAATTGATCGCAAACCAATAACAGGAGGGCCTCAAGCCGAGATCCTTGCAAATCCGGAAATAGAGGCTGATATCCTGTCCGGTCGATTAACCATGATTAAACTTTTGCCTCCGACCACCAAGAGAAATGAGTCAAACCACTGATTAACTGTTTGGGGTAGATGTAGCGAAGCTGTTACCAGGGGCAAAGTAGGCTCAAACCTTTTTAGGCGGGGAAAGGGCTAAAAGTCAAATAAAGTCAAAATAAATCAAAATAAATCAACTCAACGCAATCTTTACCGACTTACCGGAGATTAATTTGTCTTTTACTGCCGTGATGCCGTGGTTGTCGGCTCCACTTGATGTGGAAGGCTTCACCATCAAATCGATCGCGCATAATTTTTCCGTGGTCAGCACCGAAAAATTGCACAGTGGCAATATGTTCATTTATGTAAAATTTATACAAACTTTACGTTTTTAACCCCGATCGCCCTTCAGTCCTAGGACGGAAGAGGCAGCCAGTGAGAGCACCAAGGGGCGATCGGGGGTAAGTTTTCGTTAGTTTTTGTTAGTTTTTGTTACTAATTTTATGAGTAAATATGAGCAGATATGAAAAAATATGAGCAAATATTAGTTTTACCCACTATTTTTCCAAAAGACGATCGGGCTAATCAGAAAGCCGACTACCCCTGCTTGTCCCTCAGTTTTTAAGCACGGAAGGGACAGGCTAGCATTGATAATATTGTTAGTGGCTGCGCTGTGGTTCAGTAATCTGAACTCAAAATAAACGGTTTTTTTAGCGCCCCGCAACTATTATAGCAATCCTAAATGATTTTCTATATCTAGAGCAATCCTAAATAATTTTCTGTGTGTAAGTATATTGACGTATTTTGGGGAAATCAAATTTATGTTCCTTATTAGTCAGCTTCACTCCAAGTAAGTGAGTTATTCCCATGAAAACATTTGTCGAATTCCAGCAGACTTATCTGTTCGCGACTCGCACCGTCGAGCGAAGCCGCCATCAATCGCATCACGAACAACCGCGAGCATCAAATATCGCAGGCGAAACTCGCAATCGCCACCGCAAACCGAAAACTCGAAAATTTAGAATCCTCGCGGATAGTGTTCCAAAGCTTTGCTGAGTACGAACTTGAACCGCCCGATGTCGGGGAGTTGCGGGAGGAGGTGGCCGCCCGTCGCAGCGACTGGGGGCAGCCTATCAACTTCCTTAATTTACAGCCTCTAAACGCGAGAAGTGGCTTGCTATCGAGCAAGTCCAAGAATTCATTGAAGGCGTGATTCTGATGTCTCAGTACCAAATCAATAATCAGATGGAATCCACAGTTATTTTTGCTGGAAAAGTATTTGTTGGCAAGGATTCCATTCCTGTCAGACCAAGACGGGGTGGTAAGCAGGTTGAAAGCAAAGGTGTGTCAAGGTTTTGAGTTGAGTGACCAAGCAAAAAGAGACGCTTGCTGTAATTCAATCCAGATGTCGCAACTTGACTATTAATTCAATTCAGATGTCGCAACTTGACTATTAAATCAATTCACTTTTTGTTAAAAACGCTAAAAAATAGCTAATTTTTGTGTGTCCTAAAGTCAGGCATTTGCAGTATAAAGTCAGGTGGAAAGCAGTATAAAATCAGTGAGATTACAGGCATTTGCAGGGACTGCACTCTACCTGTATTTACCTGAAAATATCCTGCAAATGCCTGAATTTTTCGGTCAAATTGCTGCTTTTTTGTGTCGAGCGTACATTTGCCTGTTGAGGCAGGTTATGGCTGTTCTTGATTAGTAGCAAGCAATGGTTTTGTCCGTACAAAGCTTTATTTATTACTTTTAAATAAAAACAATGCACCTCATGAATGCGGTAATCCTAAGTGCAAGGTGAGCGCGTTAGGCTGGCTATCGGATGAACGATTCCCTCGCCATCATCGACATCAGTCGGCTGCTTCGCTTGCAAACACGATAGCGGGCGCGCGAAAGCTCTTGGCATCCGCCGCCGATGCCGAACTGCAGCAACTGGCTTGTGTCGTACCCGACGACGCTCCTTCGTAAAGGCGGCTGTCCTGTACACCAACAGGCTCGCTCCTGGCTTCAATATCGACTCACGCGAGCGAGTGTACAGCGAGCGTCAAAGTCCAAACTGCCCATTAAACTTTCCAGCCTTGGCTTCCCAGAGTGTGCGTGAGCTAACTTCAATTTCCAACTGTTCTCATCGCAGTCTTGCAAAAACCTTTAATTTGCAAAAAGTGCTCAAATTCGACTCTTGTACGTACATTTGACATGGCTTGCTATGCGACTAACGTACTAATTCGGAGGATTGAGGAGGATTTACAAGGGTGTAAAATACAAAAAATCACGCCAAAAGCAACAATTCTTTACAAAAATTGATAAGCATTTATACTGATTGCGAGCAAAAAAGTAGGAAATAGGAGGTATAAAAAGGAAAAACTGTGCTGTTTTCTCCTCTTTTTTCCTCCTTTTTTAGCCTTCTAAAATCCGCATCCAGGTCAAATACGGTTTTTACAAAGTAAAATAGCTCTGAATCAAAGGGTGGGTGGGTGGCAATAAGCTTCCCCACTCCTCATTCATTCTAGGAGTGGGGAAGCCGCCCTTAACAGGCTATTTTTGACATTTTTAGTTGCTCAAGCGACTTAATCCAAATCATCGATGTCGTCGTCAGCAACATCCACTTCTTCATACACACTTTGCGAGCTGGAAGCAACTCCGCTGCTCTGACGGGCGAGTCGTTGATTGCGAATGCCCCGATGCTTGGCGCGGCGATCGCGGATTGCATCCATATCGGTCAATCCGTATAGGATGCGACTAGCACGCATCAACTCTTTTAAAGGTGTCTCGCTGTAGTCAGCGCGAAATTGGGCATTATGTGTCTCCCAATCAAATTCGCCGCCGTTAAAGCGAGCAACGCTTGCCAGTTCCCGACCTGATTCTTCTCTCAAAACTTCTAGTACCATTAGGCGAAGTTTATCGTTGTAACTAATACACTTGTCTAGCGCTTTTGTGTGAGTTTTTTGCGCTTTAGCGCTATTGGTTGCATTAGTCTTGTAAGCTTTTTCACTAACTGTCATTTTTCAGCTTTCCTGAATTTAATTTTGTTCGTTTACACAGCAGCAATAGCTGCCTTTTTGAGTTAACTTAAAAGTCTTAATGGTTTTAATGACAACAATAGTTGTATTGATAATTCATTGTTTTTAAAACGATTTAAAATTTTAAGAAACTGATTATTTTAGTTAAAGTTAGTTAACCTCCGCTAATAATATGATAAAAATAAAAACTCTGTTCAGCCTTTTTTAGGCAGAGCAGAGTTTTACATATTCGACAAAAGGAATGGTGAAGGAAAGCTATAAAATTGAGTGACGGCAAAAGACTATTCTAAGTCTTCATCTTCGTCTTCATCTTCGTCTTCTTCGTCCTCGGTATCGAAGTCTTCTTCGCTGTCCTCATCCAAGTCTTCTTCGGATTCATCTGTTTCCTCATCTTCATCAGCATCAAGTTCATCTTCTAAGTCATCCACATCATCATCTTCATCATCGGATTCATCCTGCTTGTTATAGCTATTGCGTTTAGCAAGCGATTCTTGATTGAATTTGACAAGACCTTTAATTGCTTCTTGCGGGTCAAGCTCGAAAACGTCGTATAGTTTTGCCATCACAAGCGCAATGACTTCCATATCGTGGCGCAGTGCATCGGGTTGACCAAATAGAGCTGGAAACACTTCGTTATTCCAACGCTGCCAGTTCATCGTTTTGCCACGTTTTTTCAACTGTGCAGCAATATCCAAACCTAGTTTTTCCTTGGTAGCGTGACCTACCTTAGTTTGGAGGCGTTTTTCGCGCAGTTGAATTTTGACTCCAAACTTTTTCAGGATGGTAGTTCGCACGCGGTCTAGAAGTGCGTCTGCTTGCTCTTCTACAGTGAGTGTCGAACGGCGACTGACCTGCGATTGGGTAGCTGTCGCTGGGTTCTTTGATTTAGCAGCACCATTGCTTTTGCCATTCAAAGTCACCGCTCCATTGGATGGGCGAGAGTTATGGTTTTTAGCTGTTGTTGTAGCCATGAAGTTTGATTTAATTAAACTACTTCACAGCTAACAGCGCCGTTAGGCGCTCTCAAATTTCATCAAATTTATAATTAGTTTTTTTAAGGGCTATTAATAATTATTTATAAAATTGTTACTTTAAAATAAATTTATGTAATAATTCGGTGTGTTTTTTTGAGAGCAGCCGAAATACATAATTATGTATATTTAGGAAATTAGGTAAATAATTCCTAAGAATTAAGACGAGGTTTGGCTGCTTTAGAACTGTTGGCTGATGGCAACGCTCGACCGTAGCATATCAATGAGAAGAGTACCTTTGAATATTTCTTACCGTTGAATTTATGCGTACCATCAATGACTGGCTCGCTTTGGCCCAAAGAGGCATTAAGATTGTCGGGCTGGAGTATTACACGCCTGACAGAATCAGAGTTTTAGCACAGTTTCACAATTGGGGGGGGGAGGAGCTGCATTTGCCTGTTTTCTTTTGGAACTCAGGGTACAGTTGCTTGCAGGAAATTGTGAGTCGGGACGGTCAGTGCATCTTGCAAAATACTGACTTGCGCCCAGATTCTGACGTGCTTGAGTTTCTATTAGAGAGTAAGAGAGAGGGAATTTACATTCTTGAGGGAGTGCTAGATTTTGACGAATGCGGTCAGGTGAGTTCGCGTCTGGGGTTTCAACTGGCAAATGCTTACTATCACTCATCTTGGTCTGCGGTTCCTCAGTTTTGGGTGATACTGGAAAACTACATACAACTGCCGGTGAACTTGCAGCCGTTGATTCCGGTACTGAGGACTCCATTACCGTCCCGAGTTGCAGCGCAAAAGGTGGTGGAGTTGTTTTGCGATCGCAATCCTTGGCTTGGCGACAAAGGCGACGAGGTGTTGCAAACTGCTTTGGTTCGAGCTTGCCAGGG
Source organism: Microcoleus sp. AR_TQ3_B6 (assembly GCF_036702785.1). Classification (NCBI taxonomy): domain Bacteria; kingdom Bacillati; phylum Cyanobacteriota; class Cyanophyceae; order Oscillatoriales; family Microcoleaceae; genus Microcoleus; species Microcoleus sp. AR_TQ3_B6. Next base: position 34,865 of record NZ_JAUBVJ010000016.1, read on the forward strand.
GTTGCCCCAAGGTGAGATCGAGTTGATTTTGGAGCGATCGCTAGCTTTTGCTTCGACTGTGGAGGAAATGGCGCGGTTGGTGCTCGACCACAAGGTTAATAAGCTGCGGGGGCGAGGCCTAGAGTTTATTGCCGAGGCAGATGTGCCGGATGCAGGTGGTTTAGACTTGCTAGACGAATCGCTGTCAAAGGTGGCTTCTCTGTTGAGTCCAGAAGCAGAGAAATACGGACTCAAATTTCCCAAGGGAATGATTCTCTGGGGGCCGCCGGGTACGGGCAAAAGTCTGAGTGCTAAACTTGCGGCTAAGAAGATGGGAGTACCGCTGTTGGCGGCTGATTGGGGTTCGATTGTCGGTTCTTCCAGACCTGATTTAGCTTTGCGCGAATTGCTGGAACTGACTCAGGCTTTAAGTCCTACAATTCTCTATTGGGATGATTTTGATAAAGGTTTTGCAGGATGGGATTCCAATGCAGATGGCGGAGTTTCTAGGCGCTTATCGGGGAAGCTTTTAACGTGGATGCAAGAGCATCAATACCCAATTTATATCGTGGCGACAGTTAACCGTTTGGGGATGTTACCGCCGGAATTAATTCGTCGCTTTGATGATATTTTCTTTGTGGATTTGCCTCACGAAGGGGCAATGTATGAAATTTTTAATCTTCATCTCAAAAAATATTTTCCTGAGTTCCGCAATGCTTCTGAGTCGCCTTGGACTGATGATGAGTGGCGGCTTCTGTTGAGGGATTACAGGCTTTGTACGCCCGCAGAAATTGGCAATGCTGTGAGAAAATGTGCTGAGGAGATATACTATCGCGATCGGGTACAAGGTAAACAGCCGGATGAATTGAAAGTGACTTTGAACGACCTCCGGCAACAGCGTTACCAGTTTACGCCGTCGATGCTGCGGGATGAGGAGCAGATTCTAGCGATTCGCAATCAAGCGACTTATGCTCGATCGGCTATTGGGCAGGATCGATCGCGATTTTCTATTCCGTTACAGGAGTTGTTTGGTTAGCGATCACCAGAGGAAAGGGAGGGAAGGATTATCGTGAACTTGAAAATGACACCATTTCACCCTTCCCCCTTTGCATAAGTCATTTTTGCTCTGTCCTCAAATTCAATCGTTAAATCGCGACCTATAGCTATCGAACAGTTCATCAATTTTCTGGGGGTCAGATACAAGCGTCCCTCGCTCATCCCGGAACGTGCGATCGCGGTCTCCCTTGAAGGAAAGCCAATTGAAACTTGTTACTACAGCAAATTTCGCATCAGATATCAGAATTTTGGCGTGGGTATTTCCCAAACGCTTAAGGATAAAATTATCTTTGTACTGATTCGCTAATTTTTTAAGATTTTTCTCAGCTTGGATATCGGATGGGTATTTTTTATCATCTTCATCTTTTCCCAAACCGTACCCAATTAAAAGCTGTATGTTACACTTAAGTAGTTTTTCTAGCTGTTCAATAAACTGTTTCTTTACAACATTACCTCGAATCCAAGGAGAAATAATCATCAAACGTTTTTGACTGTCTTGAATAGCCTGTTTGAGAATCTCAGGGTGGTCGTAAACTTCTAGGTAACTAATTTGAAATGAATTCAAGCGCTGTTTAAGAATTTCTATTTCCTGCTCTTGCTCAATAATTTTTTGCTCTAAAGCAGCCTTGTCTTCATCCGTTTCAGCCTCTGCAACGCTATTTCGATCCGTATCAATTTTAGCTTGAGCTGAAGATACCTCTTCTTTCAGTGCTTCAGCTTCTTGTAAGGGAGCTTGAGCAACAAATTCATGCCCTAAAACTTCTTCTGCTAACTTTCTAGGTGCGCTTTCCCTCAATGCTTCTAGTAAGCGAAGTTTCTTGACACCATTAGCACGAGCAAAAGCTGCTTCATGTTCATTAGAAAGAACACCATCGATAGCAAAGGTAACCTGAATATCATCACTATCTTTTGCTTTATAAATTAGGAGCAAAGCAGGTTGAAAAAATCTCTGTCTGCGCTCAATAGCTTTCAAGGCTAAAAGGTCTCTATCTTGCTTGAATTTAGCTTTGCTTGCTCCCTCAATCTGGCGAATAATTGCGTCCACATCTTTGAGTTTAAGATCGGAAAGTTCGGGTGGCTTTTTCGGAGATGGTTCAATTTCTATGATTTCTTGATTACGCAAGTCTTTTTGCTTGAGTAAACGTGATTCCAATCGCCCATACCAGCGAGGACACCGTAAAAGCCCATCAAAATTTATATCAAATGTTCGCTCTTCGGGAACAATAATTTTGGCATCGCGGAGCGTTCCTTCGCCTTTCTTAGTCAATTTCCAAACTTGCATCAGAGAGCCATCAGGAGCTATGAGGTCAATATCCTCACTCATCCTTAAATTTATCATTGCATCCCTGATAATAGACGGTTCGAGACCAAGAAATCCAGCAATATCCACTTCTGAGGATAAACTAGCATTAATAGCTTTCAAGACATATTCTTCGATCGGGGGAATCGGTTTACGGAGTTGGGTTAGAGCTTGAACAGTGATTTTATAAACTGGCAATCCGACTTCTTTACAGCTAACTAAATCGAAGCCTGTACGATTGTCATAGCGGCGTAGTTCTTCTGGAGTAAGAAAAACTGATTCTTCTGAACTCATAAGTTAGGCTCCTTTATGGCGCAATTTTTAGGGTGACTTTCAACGTAATCCAAAACTCGGTGTAATGGGTTGTCATGTGAGGTTCTACAGAAGTGGTGATCTCCCACGATGACTAAGCCAACTTTCCCTCTGGATAAAGCCACATTTAATCGTTCTGCATCGCGCAGAAAACCCACTTTACCTTCTTTGTTAGAACGAGTCACAGAGTACACTGCAATATCAGCTTCGCGTCCTTGGAAGGCATCCACTGTATTGCACTCAACTGTTAATGCTTGCCAATTGTTTAATTCTGAGGCAAGGTTGCGAGCGAGCAACTTTAGCTGTGCTGCATACCCACTCAATACGGCGACACTGTATTTTTTCTGCGCCTTTACTGCCGTCTGGTTTAGCTGTTTGAGAAACTGAACTATGACGTTGACCTCACAAATATTGTTAAAGCTAGAATTGGCAGACTGTTCGCGACTATTCGGAAGTTTGGTTGTTGTTAACCAAGTCACAGGTTGTGGTAAAACACTGCGAAGATGCTGATCTAAGTCAGTCCTGGCACTTTTTAGCTGACCATCATAGAAGCACTCACTGACCAAATTGCCGATTGGTGCTACCATCCTATGTTGGATTGTTAACATCTTGCGACACCCATCTGGGAGTGTTCTGAGCAGTCGATCGAATAAAGTTTCTCGAATATGATCCTGATTAAGTTCGTATTTTTCCAAAAAGTCAGAATCTCTACTGGCTTCATCTCGAAATGGTGGGAGTTGTTTGGGGTCGCCTACGAGTATCCAGCGATGCGATCGCGCAATTGGAACCAACACTTCTGTCGCCGTAGCTTTTGAAGCCTCATCAACAATACACAGGTCAAATTCTATGTCTTGAATATCTCTAGGAATTCCGATGCAAGTTCCGGCTACTACTTGCGATCGCTTAATCAAAGGTGCATTGAATTTCTCATTTCGACCAAACTGATCGAACCACTCCGCCTGAATAGCTATCAGCCGTTGGAGCATTTTCGCATCGGGTGCATTTGGATCTATTAGTTTATTGATCCGCTCTTCTATCTCCTGAACCGAAAGTCTCAAAAGTTTATTGATACTGATTCCGGTTAATTCTTTAAGACGCTTTGCTTTTTCCTTCTGTTGCTCTCGTGCTTCTTTTAATTGCTTACGCAGGATACTAATTTCAGCTTCAATACTCTGACATTCCTCTAGCTTATCCTTGGGGATTTTAGTTTCCAACAATGAATCTGGGTTTTCTGGGTTGTAATTTATTGCTAGTATTTTATCCAAATCCTCTTTCCAGATATTAACATCTCCTCTGAGACTTTCAATTTTTGTAACCAGAGTTTTCATTTCTTGAAATAGTGTGGCTATTTCACTGTTATGCTGAGAAATACCTCGTTGCGCTGACCAATTCTCAATAAATTCCTGTCCTTTAGCAATTGCACCCTCTCGCCACTGTTCCATCTGTTCTTCGAGTAAGAGCGAATGAACATTCTCTGATACCCGTTCATGGTTACCAAGTCGCACCAACTTCAAGTTAGGATTTTTAGCTTGAATCCGTTCTAAGGCGTTATCTAGTGCAACATGAGTTTGTGAACTGAGCAGAATTCGAGCATCAGGATTAGCTTTAAGAGTTTGCAGAACAACTTCTGTAATAAATGTTGTCTTTCCTGTACCTGGTGGACCTTGGACAATCAGAAAATCTTCTGTGGCGAGTGCAGCTTTAACAACTTCCTGCTGTGATTCATTGAGAGGTTGAATAAACTGTAAATCTACTTCTACGTCAGGAGTACGGACTTCTTGAGGATTGACGAGTAATTGGCGAATGTCTGACCGTACTCCCTGGTCAAATCGAATGGCATCAAGGGCATTTTTTTGTCGATTTAGGGCAACCTCAGCAGCACGAGTATCAAAGCGTAACTCACCAGATTGTGGGAGTCTGTCTGGTTCTCCATATTTAACATAAAGAGTCAATCTGTCACTGATGACCTGTTCAACATCTCCCCCCAAAATGCTAAATCCTTTTGAGTTTGTCACATGGCGGGGTTGTCCAGCTAAGTCATCTTCTGGAAGCTCTGATAGTTCAAAGGTAACGCGGTTTCCGTCACGAGTAACGCTTGTGTATTTAATCGGTTTTTCTCGTTTTTTCTCCCAATCTGTTTTAGCTCTGAGAATATCCCACCAAACTTGGAATATCCGTTGCTTTTCTTTTTCATCTTCTTGTTCTTTTAAGTCTGCTTCATGCTCTATAACTGCATCCTGTAGCTTCTGAATAACCTCTTTTGCTTCATATAAATTCAGTGGCGTTCCAAATTTGAACTCGTAGGATAGATTCCAAGCACGCTCTCGACGCTGTTCCAGTTGCGAGTAGGAAGTAGACCAAGCATTGAAAATAACTAGGTGATTTCTTCGGTTTTGATCCACCTTCATGTGATACCGATAGGAAATACCATAAATTTCGTAATGATCTTCACGAGATGGATCGTCTGCGTCGTCCTTAAATTTATAGGGACGAATCCCACAACCCGATTCATTATTGAGATCGTCAAGGATAAGATTCTCGATCTCAACTTCAGAAGAAATCTCAATTTCACTTTTAAGTCTGTTCAAGCACTTTGGTATAAGCTTAAGGAAGCAAGGAGGCTTCTTAATTGCTCCTGTTTTTGTCTTCCCTTGAATAACATTAAGTTCAGCTAGTAGTACCTCTGCATTAGGTTGACGCTCGGCGGGGTCGAGGGAAACAGCACGCTCGATTATTTCAAGGATTTCAGGTGGTGCATTAAACGCTTTCTGTGCGCTGGGGATACTATTATGGTCTGTGAGTTCAATATTGGTCAGGCACTTCAAAACCAATACACCAAAACTGAAAATATCGCGGGTGTAGGTATAGGAACCATCGTCGGTTTCTGGCGGAGTGAATGTACGCGATACAAAGTCTTTGAGAGTAATGCTTGGTTGCAAATACCCCTTAAGCTTGGATATGCCAAAGTCAGCAAGTTTGAGTTTACCGTCACTCCCCACTAAAATGTTGCTGGGCTTGATATCGCGGTGTATTATTCTGCGATTATGGGAAAAAGCCAGAGCCTCCAACACGGGTAACGCTACCGCTTTCCAGAAAGAATCCCAACCGTCTGGTGGAGATTCTTTCAGAAGTGTTGCCAAATCCTTTTCCATCCACTCCAAGACGAGAAAATAGTTACCCGTAGTTTCATCCTTGCCAGAATCGAGAAGTTCCACGATTCCCGGATGCTTCAACTCTTGCAGGGCTTGGGTTTCACGTCTGAAAGACTCGGCTAGAATATCTGCTTCAATCTGCCCGTGTTTGAATTCTTTTACTGCCACCCGCCGGAGGTCATCAAGCATATCGCTTGCCTGATAGACATCAGCCATCCCGCCCGATCGCGGGTTGGGGGATATAGCATAGCGATCGTTTATCAAGCGAGCTGGCATAACTTAGCTACCCATAGAATATTTCTATTCTTTTTGTAACACAAATCCCAATTAGGCTGGTTTTTTAGCAATTATCTATTGCTTAGATTTCCATGCACTTTACCAAACACAGCAGGAACTAATGCGTTTAACTTGCCCATGACGAGGAAATAGTTACTTCCACTTCTACAGGAACTTGCTGCAAATATACCTCTCCAGATTCTACCATCACTTTTTTGAGAATGCGACTGGTTCTTTTTAAAGTAGTCTGCGGACACTCTAACAGAATCTCGTCATGTACCACACCGATTAATTTTGCTCCCGTCTTGGGTAAGAGCTTAAACAGACGAGCGATCGCCACTTTCAACATATCAGCAGAAGTTCCTTGAACAGGGTGATTTAGCAACTCAGAAAGTCGGGGTTTCTTTGCCCACCGTCTTCTGCGTCCGCCAATTGTACGGATTTGCTTGATGTCTTTGACGTACACCGTTTTCCTGATGCTGTCGTGCCATCTTCTGACTCCAGAATAAGCTTGGAAAAATCGTCTTCTGAACTCTTTAGCTTCGTCCAAGGTTAAAAAAACCTCGTACTTTTCCTCAGCATAAGCTTGCAGTTTGGCAGCACCCATCCCATAAATTAATCCGAAATTAACTGATTTAGCTATCCGTCTATCCTCTGCCGTTATCTCCTCTAACGGCTTTCCCGTAATCAAAGAAGCCGTTAAAGTATGCAAATCTTCGCGTTTAGCGTAGGCATTCAGCATTCGGCGATCGCCAGATATTTCAGCGACAATCCTTAGCTCGATTTGGCTGTAATCTGCTTTAATAATTTGATATCCGGGAGCGGCAATGAAGCACGCACGCATCCCATTTGCCGTACAATTCCTGGGAACGTTTTGCAAGTTTGGCTTCTTGCAACTAAAGCGTCCAGAACGAGCGCCGCATTGCCGATAGCTGGGGTGAATTCTCCCCGTTATCGGGTGAATGTGTTTGGGCAATGCCTCAGTAAAATTTGAACACAAAGATGCTAATTTCCGATAATTAAGTAGCAACTGGATAATCGGGTATTGACCAGCTAGAGGAATAAGTTCGCTCTTGGTTGTTGACTTGATTGGAATGTTGAGAGCCTGAAGAGCACTTAAAACTTGTACAGACGAGCGAGGGTTTATGGTTTCCACCATCTCTGGAAATAGCGAAAGTTGTGCGCTAGGGGCTGGTTTGAGACCGGCTTTCACTAATTCAACCAGCGTAGTCTGCTTTTGAGCTTTCAGTTCCTCCCCCACCAAATGCCATTGTTCTGCATCCAGTAACATTCCATTTAGTTCCATTTGGGCTACAGCAGGCATCGCTTCAAATTCAATTTGGGCGGTTTCTAGTAACCCAGCACTCCGAAGTTTTGAGATGAGTCGCGCTCTAAGTTTCAGCAGGACAGCAGCATCTAAAGCGGCGTATTCTAACTGAGAAGCTGATAGCTTACCTCCGAAATTGCTCGACTGTAGGCTCTTGTCAAGTTTGATTCCTAAAAATTCAAGAGCGAGGGATTGTAGATCGTGGTCTTTCTTGAGTCCAGAGCGCAACACCTGGCTCGCTAGCATGACATCAAAAAATGGGCCAGACGGTCTAAGCCCAGCTATTTCTAGTACCTGCCAGTCGAATTTACCATTTTGAAATATTTTGAGCGCACTGCTGTTTAGAAGTGCTTTTAAAGGCGATAATTCGCGATCGGCAAAAGCAGCTAGATCGACAATTATCACTGGGCGGTGGGGGACGGCTATTTGGATAAGTCGGATGCGTTCCGTAAGTGGATCTAGCCCGGTGGTTTCTGTGTCTATGGCTATAACACGAGCTTTTATTAAAGGCGAGAGGACATCGTTTAGTCTGGAAAAGTTTGTAATCAGCTCGTATCCCACAATAGGATTTGGGGCGTAGTGTGGGGAATTATTCATGGGAGTACAGGGGTTTTAAGGTAATATTGTTAGTCGTAAAATTGATAGAACTAGCGGAGATAGTTGGGCAGATATTTGGTATTGAAGTGTAAGTTACATTCTTAATATTTATTTTGAGAATAAGTAATAGTAATGTGTTGAAAGGTAAGTTGTGCTGTCCCCACTAATAAAACGGTATAGTGGGGAAGCAATCGTCTATTTTTTGTCTATTACGACTAGGTAGCTCTCAACAGTAACCGGGCGATCGCTCCCCCAAAATATTTCTAAGGGAAGTTCGATTAACTTGGCAGACGTGCGCTTAAGAAAGGCTCGAAAGGCTTGCGATCGCGGATCGCCTCGGACATTCATGGAATTGCTAACAACACTTACCAGGCGTCCAGAATTGGCTAGAAAAAGGTTATAGGCACGTTGTATAATATCTAAATCAACTCCTTTGATGTGGGGCGTAGAAAATGGGGGATTTGCCAAAATTCTGCTATATCGCCTCTGCGGTTCAGTTGTTAAAAAGTTACTTCCTACTAGATTGAACCCTTTTTGAAACAGAAGTTGTTGTAGCAGCGGGTTTATTTCAATTACATCAACGATCGCACCCGCTCTAACCATAGCCTGCGCCAATAAGCCGTCTCCTGCTGTTGGTTCTAAGGCGTAGATTCCTGAAATAATTTGAGCTTCTTCAATCATAAGCTCAATTAGCTCTGGGGGAGACGGAAACCAGGAATAAGGTGGAGCTTCTCGGATTCGCTCATATAGCATTTCTGCAAGCGATGAAGTATCTTTCATTTTAATTTTGCTGCTATTTGGGCTATAATTGGCGAAGATTGCGTTTTTTTTCTTGTTAAAATAAAGTCAATTGCCCTTCAACTTTTGACTTATCTTTTGGTGACTTAGCTGTTACCATTTCTGTCGGTAAATCTGCATCAGCGCTTTTATCTTGGGACAATTTACGTTTGCCCCAGCCTTGGGACGCTGCATGGCGGACAACGCTTTTCCTAATTGCTCCAGCTAGATGGTGATAATCATTTTTGATGCTGTCAAAGTTCACCGCTGAAAATTCAGATAATTCGGATAAATTGTAACCATTTGGTAGCCGATTGTGTCTCGTCAAGGTGTCTTGTGCTGCCCACATATAGACGTTGTAATAACTGTGCTGCAGAGGAGCTTCAAATGTGGCTCCCATCATATACGCCACGACTTCTGTGGAAGTGCAGTAATTCCCTACAATTCTGTTGCTGTACTCCTCTACAATCAAATCGAGCCTATCGGATAGGCAAGCCGTTTTCAACCAGTCAGGTATGCTTTCTGACCAGGGAGTTTTGTGTAAAACTAATGGGCCTGCATAGTAACGTAAAAGCGGAAGGGGAATTCCGGTCAATTCCAGTAGCACGGCTATTAAGTCGCGGTGCATACCTATCTGGGCTAATAGCTTCAGCTTTTCCAAAATGCCGGACTGAGGTTTTACAGGGTGAGTGGTAATTTCTTCAAGTAATTCGGGCGTTAACAGATTTAGCTGAGTCATATCTTTGTGAAGGATAATTGTGTGACGAATGAAGATCAGAAAAATCGCGTAGCGAATTCAGTTACAGGGATTTGCGCCGTCTGTTGGGCAAACAATTCGGCAGAGATACGCGCCTCTATATTTCTGAGTAATTTTTACCCACCTTGCTGGATGGAAGGCGGGCGAAATTAAGAGCAATGGCAGCACTATATTTTGTTTCGTGCAATAGCAGTAGGTCTTGGTTGTTTGCAGATAGGCTACGTCGATCGCCGCCGTAGCCTATCCGCCGATAGGCGGTAGTTTAATTACGACTATCGGATGAAACCCCTACTCGTTATCCCTAGCTACGCTTAATTGTTGATTCTTACGACTTTGTAGCTACATAATTTATGAACTATCCAAACAATATCTGTGGCAATGAACCAGGTTACAGCGCTGATGGTTATGCTGTTAGTGGCCGTGAAAGTAACCCGTGCGAATCCTCCCTTAACGGATATCGAAGCAACAGTTATAGCAGTCAGCAAACAGAGGGATACGGGGTTCCAGACTACTTTGCTGATGGCTATCGAGAAAACGTTTTTGAAGGCGATTTAAATTTAGCAGATACTCCGTGGACGGAGACGGCTGCTAACCCTAACCCCTATTTTAAGGGAGGCGTAAATGACGCGAATCCCTATCAAAATCAAACAGCTACTTCTCATTTCTACGGCGGTGACTTAGAGCTGTAGTGCTTCAGATGGCAGGCTACAAATCGCCTGTATGAAACTTCTCATTTCGGCGAGGATGACTTAGAGCTGCAGTGCTTTACGCCGAGGCTGCTCCATGTAAAGCCTCGGTTGACTGCTTTATTTATTTTAAGAAGCGCAATTGCAGCCTCATCAAGTTCGGTGGGTTCCTTTCTCCCACTTAATTGCTTAACTTTTGTACAGTATCCTCAACCAATAACCCAAGTTTTTTACACAAACATGAGAAGAATATTATCAACAAGATTCGGGCGATCATCAGTATGGTTATTCTCTCTCGCCTTAATAGTTTCCATTTTGTTTGAGCAACCAATATTTGCTACGGCACGAATTCCTGCTGATACAACTGAAATGCCAACCAAAATTTTAGAAATACCAGGGATGGACAGGCAAGGAAATCCTACTTCAGTTAACGCCCTCTTGCCAGATTGGACACAAATTTCTTTTTCTCAAATGCCACCCATCAGTCAATCGGGAAGCCTTTCAGCGGGAGAGTACAAGCAGGCAGTTGGCTACGATTTGAGCCGAAGTTGGACAGCAGGCCAAACTCCTGACCAGTACATCATGTTGGGCGATATCAGCCAAGCTTTGCAACCAGAATTGCTATCGTTCGGTTTTGTCGCGCAGCAAGCTGGTCTGAATTTAGATAGCGTAGCTTTAAGCGCATTTACTTTAGTTGCCAAGCAGTCCTTAAATCAGTTAGTTCAGGCTATCCCTCTTCTTGGTGAATTTAAAGTCGCAGAGATTGCGCCGGTGGCGGGACTGCTAGCAACAAAAGCTGCTGGCATTGATGTAGCCGATCGCACTCTAGATCGGGTTCTCAGTTCCAATCCACAATTAGGTCAGTTGAAACTGGGAGAAATTGACCTGTCTCAGTATTCAATATCTTCGATTCCGAACTTAAGCAGCGCTCAACTTGGCGCGTTTTCAGATTGGCAAACGACCTTAATTAAAGACGTACCTGGGCTGAATGCTTTACCTCTGTCTAGCTTTCCCAATCCAATAGCAGAATTCGGCAATTTAGTAATGAGAATTGATGCAATTTATGGCCCCGCCGAGCGACGGCGAACTAAGACGATATCAGGCTCCGACGTTCAGGGATTCTCAGTTACCTGCCAAGAAAATGATTGCGCTTACATCGAACTAGACGATCTGGAGAATTCGGGTCGGAACGCTCGCGGTTCGCTCGAAGGCAAGCAATGGATTAGCGGTAAGTACCAGGAAGTCGAGGGCGGATCGGGCTGTCTTAAAGGTGTCAACGGCGGCAAGGAACCGACGGGAAGATTGCCTTTTGGCAGCGCTTTTAAGGTAGTGGTCATGGAACCGGACGAGCAAACCGATACCGTTGATACGGCTCTATTCTTCCGATTTTGTTCGCCTTGCGGCTGCTCTCCTTATTTCATTGGCCCAGTACCTTTCTTCACCTATCGGGTTAATTCTCCCATTTTCGTTGGGGCGCTGGAATCGTCCTCTGGCGGCTCTTCCTCTGTACCAACTGGGGCAGTTCGCGGCGGAGTATCTTCTCCTGTTACAAAAGGCGTAGCTACAGCAGCTAATATTAATGTTCCTTGTCCTCCGGGTAGCACTGCACCAGCGCCAGTGTCAGTTGGCAATGTTCAAGGAGTCAATGTTCCCGCTTTGTCGGAAGCGATCGCCAGTATTGAAAGCAGCGGTTCTTACGAGAAGGCCGGCGTTAATGCTTGCGTTGATGGCGGAAATAATTGCGGGGTTCCGTTGGGCAAGTACCAGTTTATAAACTACGACGAGTACGCTGCTAGTTCAATTTCATCTAAACCAGGGGGTACGCAATTTTTAGCCAAACTGCGAGGCGGTTATCAACCCACTCAAGCAGAACTTTTTCAATTTTTTCCGCCTGCCGACCGAGAAGCTGTTTTTGCTCAAAGTCTCGCTTCTAAGCTGAATGCCACCTCTCAAGAAAAAGACCCTACTACTGGAAGTTTTTTTAGTGGCGATCGCCTAATTGAGCGAGTAGCTCAAAAGCATTTCGGGGGCGACTATTCCAAAGTTGACGGCTCTTCAACCGATACATTCGGTCGTTTAACTCTCTCAAGTTACGGACAGGATGTTTTGAGGCGCTATCGAGAGGGAAGTAGGGCGATCGCGGAGTCAAATGCTGCTGCTTGCGTTCCGACTTCCAGTGCAGTGCAATCCTCTAATTCTGCGAGTGCTGCCCCCGGCGGCGGTCAATCCACGAGTCAGTATATCAAGCCTGCGAATGGGCCAGTAACCAGCCGCTTTGGGATGCGGACTCGTCCGGTTTCCGGGGTGCGGAAAATCTATAACGGCATTGGAATTGCCGGTTCAATGGGAAGTCCGGTAAAAGCTGTTGGCGACGGCGTTGTCAAGACAGCGGTGTCTAACTGCCAGGAAGGGTTAAAGAACTGCGGCGGTGGCTACGGCAACTGGATCGAAATCGAGCACGGCAACGGTCGCACAACTCGCTATGCTCACCTGCGCGAGGGTTCAGTGAAACTCAAAGTTGGCGATCGTGTTTCTCAAGGTCAGGTCATAGGCGGACTAGGCAGCACTGGGACAACGGCAGACCCTCGCTTGCACTTTGAAACCCGCATTAATGGAACGGCTGTTAACCCATCTCAAGAAGGAATTTGAATTAAACGGAGATGTTCTGCACCATGATTTCCTTGAAAAAACGGACAATTATGTTGAAATTTACCTGGGGCTTGCTAACAGCTTTTTTGGTTTATTTGTTGAGCAGTTTATTCACCCATCCCCCAGCTTTTAGCCAACCGACTCGGAACGCTGATTTCCCTTCAGCTTGCCTTCCAGTTGGTCTAGGGACTCTCAGGACAGAGTTTGTAACTGAAGTAACAGATGGCAGCACTCAATATCGCTTGTTCGATGCCTATTTGCAGGGAGATGCCGTGCCTTTTTCTGTATTGGTTTCTCTCCAAGAGAAGCAGTGTAGCTTGCTTTATTCCAACCCGACAAACGATTTTTATCCTTACAGCCACACTGTCAAGCTGCCGATAGCAAGGCAAATCGCTCTGGGAGAATTGCGTTACTCCATCAACAAGGCAGGGAGTATTGATAAGTTCCGTTCTACCTTGCAGCCGAATTTGGGAGAACCCACTTGGCAATTTTCGGAAGAAGAGCTTTGGGCATTTAAGCAGGTTGGGATTACTGTTCCTTCACTTAGTAAAAGCAGCAAAGATAAGTGAGATATGTTCGCTTTAATAAGACTCCTACAAGGGAAAACCAAACTTTTGCTTAAAGCGGATTTAGTAAATCTGCCGGGTGTCTTTCCTAACCGGATTTAGTAAATCTGCCGGGTGTCTTCCATAACCGGATTTGGTAAATCTGCCGGGTGTCTTCCATAACCGGATTTGGTAAATCTGCCGGGTGTCTTTCCTAACCAGATTTAGTAAATCTACCGGGTGTCTTTCCTAACCGGATTTGGTATGACATCTACATAGAAATAATTTACGGAGGTTAAAGCAATGTTTAGCAAAAATCAACAACTAACTTCAGGTTCAGAACACATAGGGGAGCCACCAATCATAGCTGCAAATAAAAAATTATTACTGTTTTCTCAACCTTCTCATAAGGAACTCCCAAACCCCGCTTCTAATTCCCTAAATAATTCTCGGTCCAGAGTATCATCGTTTTTATTTATTGGGCGGTGGTTCCGCTTTGGAGTGGTCTTGTTCTTGCTGTTATCGGTGTTGTTAGGAACTGCTGGTTGCACCCCGAGTGCTACAACGATTTCTTGGACACCTGCTACTAGACTCATCCCTGTTGAAACTGTTCAAGGCATAGTTGCCGAAAATTCTGACCTGAACCCCCAGAATTCAGCATCAAATGTGTTGGCTTGGGCTGTAAACGGACAAGCAGGCCGGTTAGTTATTTTTAATTTTAACAGCCCTGGAGTTTGTGGGGCGGGAGGTTGCTTATATGCTGGGTATTTATTCAGAAAGAATGTTCCTCCTCATCGTCGTGTATTTGCTACTTATTTAAACGAAAACTTGCCACCTAATAAACCGCTACTTCAAGTAGTAAGTGACCTCTCAGAAACCTCTGATTTGCCTTGCTTGCAAGTACAGCAACCGTCACAAAATGGTATTCGGCAGTTGTTTCTTTGCTTCAACGGCAGCCAGTACCAGTTAGCTAACAGTTCCTTGATTAATCTTCCCAATAAAATGGAATAGGCGATTTTAAAGTATTTGAGCTTGGCTCTTCGTTAGCGATCGCCTGTTCCGCACCAATAAAAAAATGCCTCGCTCCCTAACTGGATATGAGGCACTTCTTCAAAAGTAACTAACCGAGGCTGTTAGTCATCTGCTTCCGCATCAAAATCATCGTCGAACTCCTCTTCTTCATCAAAATCGTCAAAATCATCCTCTTCTTCTATTACTTCAGCGGCAATTTTACGAGGGGATTTATGATTGGCGGTCTGCTTTTTTCCATTTTCTATTTTACGAGCAGCGGGTGGCAGCACTTGAATTTGCGGTTCGGCTGTACCTGGTAATGCAGGAGTTTCAGTGAATCCGGCAATGATATCGTGCAGCCCCCAAATCGCATTTTTATGCTGCGGGCGTCCCAGATATAGAAAGGGGAAATTATCAGCAGTTGGCTTAGTATAGCTCACAGTTTTGCAACAGTAGCTCTTATTAGAGCCTTCACCTTCTTTAACTCCTTTGAATTCCACCTCTAGGATACCGAGGCTTCGCCATTTATCGGTTTTCCCGCTGAAAGGAATTTGGAAATAATCGGCGAATGCTTTTTCCAACAGACGGTAAAATTCGTCTCTGGCTGCTTTAAAGCTCCAAAGCGCAACATTTTTAAATCTGACGACAATAGGCGTGCTGTGTCTGGGACGATTGTTTTCATCCAAGAAGACAATGGCGTGTTCGCTAACAACATCCATTATCTTTTTATCGAGTTGAGCTTTATACTCTTCGTACAGCCCGACAACAGTACCGCCTAGATCGGGAACGTCATTCTTGTAACGAATGTATTCAGGGACGAATCCCAGCACGCATAAGTGGCATTTAGAGAACAGCAGGCCTGTAACATCTTCTGTTAGTCCAATTGTAGTCATTTCCTCTTCTGTTGGCATGACAAACCAATTGGCTTTTTCTAGCTGATCCTCTGGAATTAATATTCCTGCCACTTGTTCGTTGATGACGATGCCATAGGGCAGAATTGGCCGCCTTACTTGATTGTGACCGGGTTCTAGGAGTTCGGGGTCAATTTCAAAATCAAGGTCTTCTGAGTCAAATTGAGTTGTATCTTCTGTGATTTCTCGTTTGACAGGGGTTTTAGTTTTAGCTTTGCTATTGGTTTTAACCATTATAAAAGTTTGGTGAAAAGAGCGGTTCACCAAGGCGGTAGCCTTTAACCCAGAATGGAAATCTGGCAATATTTTTGTTTTTGATGTAGAAAAGAACAAGATAAAGGGTATTGTTTAAGTTTAAGCCAGTGCTATTCCTCTAAGTTAACCTTCAGTAGATGCCTAACCCTGATCAGTTGATAGCGATTCTCGATCGCATTCTCAATGGCAGCCGAGATGAGTCAGAAGTTGCCCAACTGCGGCAGTGGCTCAAACTCAGTGGCAGTACGCTGCAATTCGTCTCTCAGGATGGCAAGTTCAATACCAATATTGGGCAGGTGCAGGGGGGCGAAATTCACATTGGCGATCGCCATTACCAATTTGACGTTGAAGCACTCCGGGAACTCCTCCAACCGACGACTCCTTTAAGCATAATTGATGGTGGCTCTATTCTGCTTTTTCACGTTCGCGTTTTTCGAGTTTAACAATTGGTAAAAATAATGATTCTTCAATTATATTTTTAACTTGCTTACTTATTGAAGATAAACTTATGCAATCTACTAACAATTCATTTGCATGGTAATACTGTCTTAGTTGATGTTCCTCATCTTTACTAAACTGCCAATCATAACCAATATTACGAAACTCTATTAAAGCTTGACGAAATTCATTGATCCATTCTAGAGCATTTTCATCCCAGATTTTCTGATGTGTTTCAGACCAGTATGAATTACACTCATCCCAATCCCATATAAACATCACAAGATTTCTGATTTCAAATTTAAATAACGAGAAAAACTTTTGTATTTTGCTATTTAATTCATTGGATATAACTATGTCATCAACTTGCTCAAGAAGGTTTTGACTACAACTTATAGCTATAACTAAGTCATGCAAAGATGATTTCTTAAAAAAAAGTTGACTAGAACGATTTAGAGTTAAAATTAAGGCTAGATCTAGAGCAAGGTCAAAATTAAAATCTTTAATCATATCGATCATTATACATTCAGTAAATATGCCTATAGCATTATCAGCATCCATGTAATCACAGCGTTGACGCGCTCTTTCATAAGCGAAGGCAATATTTTTTCCTAGTTTAATAGATATATTAATAACGCCCGGGAAATTTCCTATTCTCCTTGGCGAACTAATCAAATCTTCTACATCAAGAACGAGATAGAAATAAAAATTTTTTATTTCTATAGAAGTAGAAGAAAATTTTTCTGATTGCATTTTTATCCAATCTAAAAATGTTTGAATTTTTAGATGATTGGCAATAAGATTATCAATTTCTTGCTTTATTAAGCTCACTAAAGTATCGGCATTTTTTGTTATGTCTATTGCCATTAAAAAAATTTGTTTCCAATGAGTATGTATTATATGGGCAATTAAGCGCTTGTTTATTGTTGAATGATTAAACTGATTAACAATATAGTGAGCTGCTAAATATTCCTGAAACGTTAGATGTGAAAAAGACCAAACTTTTTGTGCACGCTCAATCAACAATCCATGCTGTGTCTCAATTGCATTCAACACCACCCGACTATCCCGGTGTCCAATCCCCAAAAACTCCGCAATATAGCCCTCAATCTCCGCCTGCTCAAACAATACATACTGCGGCTGCTCAAACTTCTTCACCGCCAGATAGCTTAATAGCTCTAGCTTTCGCTCCACCGATAAATCCCTATAAATCTCATCCCGCTCAATCTCCCGCGACTTGTCCCACTGCTCCAGCAGCAACTCCAAGCCTTCTTCATAGAGCTTGGAACACTTTGAGTAAAACTTCCCCGTCTGGTAAAACACTGCACAAGTCAAACTCAGCAAGATCGGCGTAATCGCCAACTCTCGAATCGGCTTATACTCCTCTAAAAAGAGCAGCCCCAGAAACTCCTGCGCTTTCGCCAGTCCTGCCGACTCATCCCCCATCACCGTCTTAAACCAATGCTCGGCAAATGCCCACACCTGAGGCTCATTAAAATCCGCCACCTCCACATAATCAAACCGCTCAAACCGCGATTCTTGGCTCTGTGTCCGACAGCTTACAATCACCTGCACCTGCGGATAGGCACGAGCAAACTTCTTGATTTCCTTCGTGATGTTCTTCCCATCCTCCCCCGTCACCTCATCCAACCCATCGAGCAGAACCAGCGCCCGACCTCGATCAAACACCAACTGAGTTTCTGCATCCGATAACCGCCAGCACTGCTCTAGATGACGCTCCAGCGAATAGGCAACCTCACGCCCATCCTCCACAAACTCTCGCAGTTTAATCAACACCGGAATCCGGTGAGCTTGTAAGTTTCCTGCATTGCACTCGGTCACCACTCGCTGCAAATACGTCGTCTTCCCCGAACCCGGTTTACCCACTACCATCAGGTTCGTATTCTTCGCCAGCACTTCCAACCCTGAAACTCTTTGCCGTTCTTTGCCCAAGCCAATGCGATCCAAACTGCGATAGCTGGGATTCTTACTGAAGTCCTGCCACAGGTCATCCAGTTCCGACTTCCGACTACTGCTCAGTTGCTCCAGAATATTAACATCCACAAACAACTCACCCAACGGCACCCAACGATCCACGCCCCAAAGCGGCATCGTGCCGTGCAAGCGTTGGATGTCATCGTGGAGGCGCGATCGCACCTGTTGCACTAACTCATCAACTGAAGCCCGTTGAGGTTCAGCTGATGAGTTAGCAGATTGAAGCTTTTGGAAAATATGATGAGCGATCGCCCCAATTGCTTCATCATTTAATTCGGGGTAATAGATGTTATCGCCAATTCGTACATCTTGCCCTTGACCAATATTGACGTTGTACTTACCGAATTGCAGAGTAGTTTGTTCGCTGTGAGTGAGGAGAACGAGTCGCAGAGTTTCAATATCTGCTTGGGTTGCACTTCCCTCTGCAATCTTCCCAATAATGGTATTTAAAGCGTTGAGGTTAGACATCCAATTCTTCTATCCAAAATAAGTCTGACGAGGAAAGTTGCCAAAACCAAAAATCTTAGTGAGATCTTCCCGCAACCAAGAGTAGGCTAAAGCTGTAGCAGGACTGTGGTGAAAAAGCTCTTTAGAGCAGCCCCATCGTTCAGGAATAGATTTAATCCAAACTGCTGACTTTGGACGTAACAGGCTAAGTTGCTGATTGGCTAAATTTATACGGTGGTTGTTAGCTTTAATTAAAGGATGATCTTCAGTAATAACAACATCAATATTACCAATAGTAATCTCAGCTTCATTTTGGGCATTTTCCGGTAGTGCTTCTATAAACAAATCAAAGTCTATAGAATTGCCAAAATTTTCAGGCTCTTCAGGAGATGTGTGTGGTGCGATTACACCCACAAGACGTGCTGGTAGCATGGCTGCTATATACATTCCAGGGATTAATTGCTTGAACCAGGTGTTGGTAATTTGTTGATAAGCATCCAGTGCTGCTTTGTATATCTGTTCGGCTGTGATACGCAATTGCTCAAGGTTGTATTCCTTACAATGCCGTTTATCAAAAGTACGGTTAAGATTTTGCCAGGGATTTTGCAATACTAACTCGCCTAAACCCTGAATACGATCCACCTGTTTCCTAAGTTGCTTTAGATAGTAATCCTGCACTTTTGCTTGACTACCTATACCAGGTAAAGTAATGAAACAATTCAATTTACTTTGAGCTTCAATTTCACAGAGGGTTTCTTCAATTTCACCCAGAGTAACTTCATCAATTCCCGAATGATTAAGTTTAGTTAGTCTAAGATTTTGTCGATATCTAATAATCGAAATTGCTGCTCGCCATGCTGCTTCGCAAATTATTGGTTCACTATCAACTGGCAGTATTGGATATTGAAGTTGTCGCGAAAGGTTATGGATAAGTTCATCTAGCGTCCAACGCCAAGCCCAAGCTGATTCATGTCCAGGTCTAGAACCTTTACCACTAATCCAATTGTTCCGCTCTTGGGAGTTAGGACTCATCCAATCTAAAGGTAAATCAACTATATTTCGTTCTTCGCTTCCACTATGCCAAGCTGCTTCCAGTCTTGCGCCATCAGTCCGCACACCGATAGCTCGAAGTGTTCCATCTTGCTGAATTGGAGCGATTAGTTTAGCTAGCGTACCAATTCCCTTAACCCAAGCTTGCATAGCTGTTTGGATTTGTTTTCCACACTGGTAAGGTGTCGGCAGTGATATTTCGTTACTTCCCCAGCGTGTAGAACTATCCATAACAATTTCAGCAGCAAATGCTGGGTATTTTTCAGCAATTGGTATTAATAGTTGTGATACTACTTCATTATTGAAATTTGCAGTAGCGATGGTTAGAGGATACCGCCAATTCTCCAATTGTCGAGGGTCATCGACAAAATCTTTCACTCTTGATGGGTTATCTGCTAAACTCTGGGCTGCAAACCACTCAGTTAGGATTCGCAAAGGGAAGGAAAGAGTTCCTCTGGAAGGTTCGATAACTAATCTCGAATTTAGAAGCGGTCGGAGAGCATCTGGTGTGATTGCAACATCAGCAGAGCGAACTACACTACCTCCGCATTCAATTAATAGCGTTGCTAGCTGTTTCAGTAGTTGGTCACAATTACTGTATTCTGCTTTAGCCTTCTCCAGTGCATCGTGAACCATCCATGATAATAGTTCTCCAGTTGAACGCGGAGCTTTGACCGAATCTGACTGCAAGTATCCTGCTAAAATCAAAGCAAACAATGGACGATGAATAGCATCTCTAATCCCCTCTGTCCAATCCGAACAAATCATCGCATTAATTTGCCGCTTTGTTAGTCTTTCTATAAGAGCATAGGCTTGGTCTTCAGATAGAGGAAGAAGTTCAATTTTTCCTTGAATTTCATCAGTGTGTCTGCTGGGTCTGCTGGTGATAATTACCGTAGTTTTCTCCCATTCGTCAATAATATCTTCAGCTTCAATCAAAATTTCACTAGCAAGTATACTCTTTACCTCATCAAGTCCATCGAGAATTACTACAGCACCTTGAGTTTTAGGATTGCCTAAACCATTAGCCGTATTTTCTAGAGCTTTTTGCAGGGGTATTACTTGCTCCAATTTGCCTAATTCCAAATAGATAGGTATAGGTGCATCTAAATCTTCTATTGCTCTTTGAATTGCCTGTTGAAAAAGACGTTGAGCAATCAATGTCTTGCCTATACCTAGTTGTCCGACTAGCAGAATTACTTTACCTGGAAACAGTTTTAGGTTGGAGGGAGGTATACCAATTGATAGGTCGTCAGCTAGACTTACAGCCTCTTCCTTGTTGGAGACAGTAATCCGAAAGTGCTTTATGCACTGTTTTCTAGATTCTTGCTGCAATTCTTCTAAACGCTTTAGGCGATCACATGGAGAATTTTCTCTATCTTTATGGGTTTCAGAAATAACCTCTCGAAGAATTGTGCGGATAGCTTCAGCATCAGCACCTTGATAGATGCGATCGCCAAGCTGAACCTCTCCCCCAGTGATTTGCCCAATATTGGTGTTAAACTTGCCATCTTGTGATACAAATTGCAGCACGCTGCCAGCCATGCTAAGGGATTGGCGCAGCTTGGCAATATCCTCCTCATCCCGCCTGCCACTGAGAATACTGTCAAGAATTGCAATGAGTTCATCCTGCTTGGTCACGCCACTCTTGCCTAAATATAGGGTGCATCATCTTTACTTCTTCTAGGACTATAGCAACTGCTAATAATCATCTCCAATCCTGACGTTACTGGCTCGCTCGAAGTTTAAGTTCACTTCTCCATGCTGCTGCACGTTCTGGATAATTTGAATACTATCTTTAGCGGTAGGCTCTTGGCTGGACTCGTTGGGTGCAGTTCCGACTTTCGACTTAACTTCAGCACCGTGAGGCTGATGCACGTTGTGAGCAGAATCAACATAGGTGTTGTATTTGCCTTGCTGGTTCATATTCTGATGCTGCCAAATTCTGAATATTCTGAGCATTTGTTAACGATCAGCAGCTAAACATCTATATTTCATCATATTTAATGTATTTTCCTAACTGGCAGAGATTGGCTCTGAAAAATTTCAAAGGCGCTCATCTTCTCCAATACTGAGGTTATTGGCTTGCCCAAAGTTTAAGTTCTTCTCTCCAGACTGGTGCACGTTCTGGATAATCCGACTACTATCTTTAGCGGTAGGCTGTTGGGGCTTGCTAGGTAAAGCATCGGCTTTCCGCTCAATTTCAACACCATAGTAATTGCGATCACCAAGCTGAATCTCTGAGCCAGTTATTTGCCCAAAGTTGGTGTTAAACAACTTATCAACAGGTTGGCCATTAAGCTGTCTGGACTCAGCTTCTGCCTCTTGACGTTTGAATAGATGTCCATCCTGCACGCGCATGAAGATGACAGGGGTGGCAAAGTCTCGTTTGCGATATTGAGTTGGACTAAGTGCGATCGCACGTCTTGCATATTGAACCGCAATATCAACCGGATCTTCTGCTGCCAACTGTTGATAGAAGCGCAGTGCAAAGCGACTAGCAGTGCTGTTCGTCACTTCATATTGCATCGCCACAACCACAGGCACATTTTGTTGGACAACCTTAGATGCAACTCCCACAAATGCTTGTGATGAAGACAGCATTCCGCCTTCACAAGCTTGTAACATGACTATGCCTGGGCGGTGTTGATTAAACAATTCGCTGAAGTAATCTGCATCCACCCACATTGCCTCATTAAAGTCAGGATCGACTAAAGCTATCTCACCGACTTCTTGTTTACCCTCATTTTGCATCCGTCCATGACCAATGAAGTGAAAAATATGAGGGTCTTTTGACAGAATAGTATCAATAGTTTCAGGGTTAGCAGAACTGACAATTGGCAATAATTCTACTCGCTTTGCTTGTTCAACTGCTAGTTTTTCTAATGTTGCTTGGACTGGTTCGTAGGCAACGGGCGGTAAATTAGGAGGAGCAGAGATAATTAAAGCAATTCTCAGCTTTTCATCAGATTCTAGTTGAATTGGTTGTGCGGCAATCCACTGCGATCGCCTGCGAGAGAAAACCAGATCCGGTACTGTTCCCATCCAAATTGTACCTAGATTAGCTCTTGCAGGCACGCACATAAATTCCCAAGGCAGGGCAGCTATTTCAGGCATTCCCTGTTCGTCGATATCCAGTTCAACTCGTAGTAGTTGTTTTTCCTGTTGCACTACCTGATAGTAAAAGTTGACGAAATCTTGGCGCAGCACGTCATCAAACAAGACATCAAATAAGGCTTCTCCGAGCGATCGCACTAAATTAGAATCGTTCAACTCGTTATTCTTGGCAGCTTCTAGCAGTGGTGCAATCTCTGAGCGCTTCTCCTGATATCGAAACGCGCCGCTAGGTTGTCCCTTGTCTTGATGTTGAGCATCCCACTTTTCTATCTGGATGCGATCGCGGTTGGCAACGCGAATGCGATAGGTGTAGTATGTTTTCGCCATAAGTTTCCGTCTTTGCCTTTGAGCCTACTTTAACACTAAAATTTCTTAGTCATCACCCTTTCGGCAGATTTAGCTCCCATTTTTCAGCATCGCCACGAGAAAAATGGCTAGCTGCGTCATTTTTCTGCTTCAGTAGTTGTTTCAAATTTTCGGACAAATTGGCAAAAACATCTCGAATATCAGCCGTCAGCCAATTAAGATCGGGTTCAGCCCATACTGTGCCCTGCAAAGTAATTGATTCAGTACCTTTGGGAACTTTAAAAACAATTCCGAATTTCACTGTGCCAATTTTCTGTAGTTCTTGATCCTGAATTCGCCAGTAGCAAGTAGAATTTCCTTCACCGTTTGTCAGAATTTCGGAATGACCGAGATTATATTGATAGGCAGGCATGGCTGAAAATGCCTTAAAGTTATTCTTGCTGGTGACATTGGCTTTGATATCTTCTGGTATCAAGTCCAATAGTTCTGCTAACTTGGAGGAATCCACGCCTACATCCCAGTTTAAGTTACCATTTAATCCCACATCCATGCCCAGTCCAAAGTTCATTACTGAGCGCCACTTTTGAGCAGGAAACAAGCTGGTAATAATTGACTCGCTGCTACCTTTGGGACTAAAATCTAATTCACAGGTTAACCGCCAGAATCGAGCGCCACGTTCAGGACTTAGAGCGACTGTCAGGGTCATATAATAGAAGTCAAACTGTTGTTGCATCTGTTGTTTATAGATGCTATCTAGTTCAGTACCGCTATCTGTAAAGATATTCTCGGTCAGCCGGATTAGTCGATCTCTAGGATTGCCAAAGTTGACTTTAGTTTGAAATAAGCTATCAACTTTGTCTGCATTTATCCCTAGTTTTGTCCCGCCAGCTAAAGGTCCCTCCCATTTCTGAACTTCTTTGAGCAAGTCAGATAACAGGGCATCGTTTTCATCGAAGTTTGGTTTGGACATTTCATCAGTCATACATATATCGCTTTTATAACACCAAATTTTATTGTATTCCATTAGATAGAGGATCGCAGATCAGGTTGAGAAGGAGTTCAAAGTGAGATCGCATCCGCGATCTCACTAAAGTGGGGTGTGGCTTTTGGGGTTTACCGCTCTCGCTCGCAATAATGGTAGTCCTTCTACAAAGTTGATAGCTGCTTTCAAACCCGCGATCGCGTACAAAGAAGCTGCATCCGCTCGTTCGGATGGGCTAGCATTAGCTTCTTCTAACAACTTTATTAGATATTCAGGAACCTGTATAAGAGCGCCATCAATACAAGCAAGGGGGACAAATTTAGTATCGGGAGCTAGGATTTTTGGCTTCAAAAATGGCAGTTCGCGTTGGAAAGGTTTTGGAGTACGACGACAGTTTGTTACAGGCGATCGTTTTGGTTTGCGCCTACGCCACCGCTTGGCTCGGTAAAAACTCCCTTTCAATAATGGGGGCTGGCTTACCATCAGTACAGCTTCGTGAAAGGGGAGATTCATCTGTTCTCCTTCCTGAATTTTCACCTCTTCTAAGTTAGATTTTGTCAACCAGTCAGGCGCCAGCGGACAGTGAGGGTAAGACACGACTTTAGAGTGGTAGGTTAAGTCGGAAAGCAATTTGCCCGTTCTGGATAGTCTGGCGTTAAGATAATGCCACTTTAATCCAGGTAGATAGGCTCCTGAATATTTTACTTCAACGGCTCCCATGTAGATCCATTCTGTACGTTCTAAAGTTAGCGAAATGTCCCCTCTTCCTAATTTGATGGTGCTGCGTTTTAAAATTTTATAGTCCGGGTGTCTCTTCAAAAGCTCTGACAGCCACTCTTTTTGTTTCTTGTTCACGGTAAAAAAATCTTTCAATAATTTTGCTTCCTATCCTGTTGACTGCGTTAGCAGGGATAATATCAAGTGCTGGTTGTTTTCTACCGAAAGTTAGAACTGTTGGCTGTAATTGCTCGTTCCCAAGACTGAACTAACACTGAGTAATTTTGATTTAAGCTTACTTGTCTGCAAACACTAAGTTGTAGCTACAACTGAGGTCATAGTTAATTGAGCGATAGACAAAATATTGAATTCAGATAGATACTTATGAATTTTGAGATTAAATTTTTGATAGCACAGGCTAACTCTACTCCAGTTCTCGCTCAAGCCCAGAGGAGAACCCAGCAACCCACACCCCTATCATCAATTGACTTAGGCGGTCTCTTCCAACAATACAATAACCCGGATGGATATCTAACAATAGGAGCGCTGATATTCCTCCTCTTACTGTCTCGGTTTCTGGGAAATGGAAAGGGCAAAATTACTACTGGCAAAGTGTGCGGAACTTCCGAAAAAATGGCAGCCACTCAGCTTGCGTTGAAACAAATTAAGGAGCGCAAGCATAATAAAGTCACGCTCTGGTGTGGCAGTCCTCGCTATTGGTGGAAGGGGAAAAAACTTAGAGGTTTTGTTACCACTATTCAGACAGCTTTTGGTTCTCCTCCCACTGTTTGGCTCCCTCATGCAGAACGGTCAACTTTAGTAATTGGAGCACCTGGCTCGGGTAAAACTTTTTCTACAATTGATAGGGCACTAGAAAGTGCAATGGTGCAAGGATTTCCGATTATTCTCTACGATAAGAAAGGCGATCAGCTCAAACTCCACGCACCTCTGGCAGCGCGGTATGGCTACCAAGTGTCGGTATTTGCACCGGGAGAACCTTATTCAGGCATCATTAATCCCCTCGACTTTATGAAGTCCCCTCAAGATTCGGTCATGGCTGGGGAAATCGGTCAGGTTATTAATAGAAATGCGAGTGCAGGCAATGGAAAAAGTGATGAGTTTTTCTCTAAAGCTGGAGACTTATTGGCTAAAGCACTCCTTCAATTAGTCAAGGGTTCTAGGTATCCAGATATGGCAATGCTCTATGCAATTTTGAGGTTGCCAAATTTGGTAAAGCGGATTGACTATGCGGTTCAATCCCGTCGAATCGATGAGTGGGTTGCCACCAGCTTCAACCAATTTTTGAGTGCCAAAGAAGCAGAAAAAACTATTTCAGGAATTCTGACGACAGCGGCCGGAACGTTCAGCAGTTTTATCCAAGCTGACCTGTTGCGAGCATTTTTGGGAAAGTCGGACATCCCAACGAAAATAGAAGGCCGACAGATGATTATTTTCAAATTAGATGACGAGCGGCGCTCCGTCGTGGGGCCTCTGCTAGCAGCCGCGATTCACCTCCTCGTTGTGTCCAACTTAAGTCGCCCTCGGAAAGACCCACTGGTTATTTCACTCGATGAATTTCCCTCCATTCGATTGGATCGGATGCCGCAGTGGATTAACGAATATCGCTCGAATGGAGCTTGTTTCATTCTAGGAATTCAGAGTTTGGAGCAACTGTACGAAGGGTACGGAGAGAAAATGGGGGCGGCGATCGCCTCTGCTTGCAGCACTCATATTTTATTCAATCCGGGTAACACTGATACTGCAAAAAAATACTCCGAACGCTACGGAGAAAAAGAAGTTTTGCTCAAAAGCAAGTCCACCAGCCGTTCAATGGGCGGCCAATCTCAAAGCAATCAATCTATTAGTTGGAACGAGTCGCTTCAAAAAATGCCGCTATTTTCGGTGGACGAAATTTTGCGGTTCCCCCAGGGCCGGTGTGTAATTACGAACCCCGGCTACAGTTCCGGCGGCGAGGGGTCAATTCCTTACGCGCTGACCATACCCATTCCCAAAGCCGATTTGCAGCGCCAAAGCGAGAGCGAGGCTCTCTGGGATGCAGAGGTCAGGTTCCGGCTGGAGAGTCGGGTGCAACTTGCAAGTCTTGACCAGCTTACAGCCGCTTTGTACGATCGCATTGAGGAAGCAGAACGGATGCTGCCTCTGCCAGACGCCGGAGGTAACGTTCCATCCCAATCGCCGACGCCGCCAGCTTCAGGCAAGAAATTTGGCTCTGACCCGCTAGACTCAGTTGTCAGTAAAACTGGGCGTTCTAGGCGGGTTTTTGCCACTGGCAGCATTGGCAAGCGCTAGCGGGAGTGTGGCAGCCAATGGAAAATTTTCCATTGACCTTGACCTGGAAGTTGGGATCGATTCGGATAGCAAAAGCCGCGATCGGATTCTGAGCGGCTGCGATAATAGTCTAAATCTCTACCTCTGGAATTCCCTCAATGTCGAAATGAGTGAGGGGCGCGCAAGCAGGCGGTGATGTTCTTCGAGCAGCAACAGGCCATCTCGCCTGTCCTGCCAGCGCGGACGCGAGCCAGTCTTTCGCCTGCGCGTGTTGCCGGCTGTCCCAACTGATTTCATGCCTCGTCCCCGGATGGGCGGGGTGCAGTGCTAACACGGTCAGCTTGATATTTTCTGGCGACAGCGAGAGAGATTCGGCTGCTGTCCACAATTTTACTCGGTCAGACCAATTTAATGCAGGATGGCGGATTGCCCATTCAATTAAATGGACGGATTGACGTTCAAGAAAAGCTGCATTGGCGTTGATTTGTACGCATACATCTTTATTAAGCCTAGCGCTAAACTGAGTATCGACTAAGAATGTAGGAGGTTCCCATTCAAATACCTCTGGAAATAGCAAACTAACTTCCATAATCCACTTATCCACTTTGGGATTCGCAAGTAGCAGGGGTTCAGTGGGGAGTTTCAAGAAAGTTTGTTTCATTATTAGTTGAAATTCCTCTTGTTTCAATTCAATGGGAACTGTTAGTTGTGTCGGATTGGCTAAAAAATTTAAATCAGTGAGGGTGATTAATTGCATAGGTGGGTAAGACAGTTACAGCTTACCCAGAGGGCGCGACGCTAGTCGCCTGGATGCTATTTATTGATAATGAACATTTTGGTTATCAAATATTTATAAATAAGAGTTGAGCGACTTCAAGAAAAATGCTCACGGGCGATCGCCACTTGAGAGGGTTTCGAGTACAGGGAACTTCAGTTTAAGGGTGATGTCTCAATGCCTGCGACTACGCCATTGCTGCCCAGGAACATTGTTAATAACCCTCTCAAGCAGTCATCATGCTTGTCGAGGTTAAGGAGCCTCAACGATTGACCTATCAAGGTTTCAGAGGCGTTGTCACCCGCGTCAGACCCGGAAGCGAAAAAACGAGCCAAACAGTTATAGGTTGCACTGCTCGGCTATGGTAGCGACGAGTTAAACTGCGACGCAGCAGCACTCAATGCTGTGCGATCGCACATTCAAACTCATTGGCAAACAGATCATCGGTTAGTTTCAGTAAAAAGGAACCTTACTACAAAGCCTGCTCGATCGCCCGCCGCGCCAATTCCACCTGTTCCACAGCATCCAGATAAGCTAGCGCTGCTGCATCCCAAACCACTTTTCTCTGCATTCTGTTCAAGACGATTTTCCCAAACTCGTACACCGTGCCGAAGCTTTGCAGCCTGAGAATTCGCTCAGCTATTGAGCAAAAACTCGGCGTTGGGTTCAATATCGCCACCACATCTGATTGAAGGAGCGACACCACCTCTGAACCCATATCGACTTTCAAAGTCGCTCCAACCTCCACAATCCGGCCCCAAAATCCATTCCACTTCCTTTCCGCTATTTTTTCAGTAGGAATAAAAGGAATTTTGACCATGACCCATGCCCCCGCGCTGTCTGGACCAAAGCGCGTTTTGACTCCCTCACCCGTAATTGGTTCGCAAGGAGTGCAAGTTTTACATTCTCCACCGCAATCGCTTTCTTGAACCGGCTCGCTACTACTGCTGCCCTCGGTTTCCTTCGAGGCGGAAGATTTTCTCAAAGCAGCCTTAATCAGAGCTTTAGCTTGTTTCGGGGTTTTCGCTGCTCCCGACGAGATCGCAGCCAACGCCACTACTCGCTTGTCCTCCTGCATTTTCGCAAGTTGATACCCTACATCTATGCTGTGGTCATTAATAATGTCCAACCACTTTGCAGCCAATTCGGGGCGGTCTTTCTTGAGCTCGTCGGCAGCTTTGACGGCAATGCGCCCTTTCCTGTAGTTCCTGCCGCACCCCAAGCCGACTATAGCTGCCACAATATTTTCCGTTAGTTCCATTTCTCTTGGAGTCAGACCTAAGTCGATCGGGTTCAATGGAAAATTTTCCATCAGCGGTTGCTGGTTGTCCGACGGCGGCTCTGCTGAGTCAGCAGCTTCGTGGCGAGCTTTCTTGGCAGCATGTCTGTTCCTCAGCTCTCTAGCTATAGGCTCCACAACAATTCCTTCCCGAATTCTCTGTACTGGACTTTGGTGGCGGTGGCGGTTTTCTGCCACCAAGACGAAGAGCTCGTCATCTTCAGTCTGGAAGTGGCGGACAATAACTGGGACAAACTTCCAGCCCAGCGCGGATAGCGCCCTCCACCGCCGATGGCCGCTGACGATCGTGCCATCTGTTTTGACGGTCAGGGGTTGGACGTAGCCTTTGAGTTGGATCAACTCTACCAGGTCAGCAATACGAGCGGTGCACCCGTAAATTTCCTCATTGCGAGGGTGAGGCTTGAGTTGGTCAAGGCCAATATGCTGAATCGCGTCGCTGACTGAGAGCGACACAGTTTCATTTTTATTCATTTGGATAGCCCTGGTTGTTTATTTGGGGATTGGGGCTTTGTACCGAAGGCCTGCTAAACCCAATAAGGTTTCCTAACAGAAAGCTGGGGTTATTCTCTGTCGGGGCGGCGCGGGCTGTATCGGCAGGTCGCCTTCACTGTCAAAAGGTTCGCTGCTTTTACCTTCTTAGAATAGCATATTTCTTGAACTAGCAATGCGCTGCTTAATGCTATAAGAAAAGACTACTTTATTTAAAGCTTTTTAAATTGTTATTGATTATAATGATATCGTTATAGAGCGGCTCATGAAAATGATTTTGTTAATGGCTATCGCCTACAGTTAGGCTGTACTTCAAGGTACTGAAATCTAGAAAAAGCAGGGAAGTAAATATGTTTATTATCGCAAATAACCTAGCACCAAATACCGCAAACAAAGTACATTTCCCGTTTTTTAGATGGATAGCCGTGGGTTAATTATCTCGATCGGTACTCATTAGAAGTCAAAAAATTAATGAATTTAACTCAAAATAAACATCGCTTTTATCAACAGAAAGAAATTAACAGCCAGCCAGGAAAACCAGAATATAGTTTTTAAATAATGTTTTTGGGTAAAAATATCCCCGATTTACAGCGGCTCCTGCTGTTATAAGGTACAAAAGATAAAGAGAAGTAGAGGCGTAAAGAAGTAATTGCAGCCCGACTTGGGCAAGAGGTCTACAGTAATTTTTATTTCAGGCAAGAGCTGACAGCAAAAATTATACTAATGAGGGAAAGAAATCCCCAAACTAAGCAAACAACATCAGTCTCTTTTTCATAAGTTAAACCCATTTTTTCACCTTCTTCAAAGTTTTCAGGGGATATAATAGAAAATATTGTACATCCCATACCAAAAAGAGTAATAAACCAATACCCAGCACCATAATGTGCTAGACATTGATGGCACTTAAAGGTATGTGATAGCCCAAAAAGACACCTCATTTCTTGAGTTGCAAGAGTAGAAAGTAGTCCAAAAATAATCCCAATAATTGTGAGTCTGGTTCCTCTAGACATCATAGGCAATTTTAAATCTGTTTAACTCAACTACTAATACAAATTGCGATCCCCCTCATGCCTAAGAAACTAAAGGGCGATCGCGAATTACAAAATATCCCATTAATGGGATGCACCTACAAATAAAGGAGATGCACTTACTATGATAACAACAGAACAGACAAAAGCTTAGCTTTTAAATCCACTTGCTCGATTGATGACCAAGGAAGCGATCGCGCAATTGCTGAAAGTCTAGCTGGAAAGGATTCGGGAGGTACGCTGCTGGCGCTATGTGATTCACTTTACTTTCTTAGGAGGAAACTGTTGGGCGATCGCCAGAATTGCAGGCAACATGGAATCCCCTTTACGCCCAAGCTTCAGCGAACCCTCTAAGTCAAGCAGCAGGGACACCGCAGACGAAAGGGATGTTAGAGAAGCAGCAGCTACTTCTTTTCTCAGAAAGTACACTCGCTTCGGGTTAGCAATTTGACAAATCCGGGCAATTTCAGCGTCTTGCTTAACTCCTCCAACTATCGCCGCTTTCACCCACAACCAAGTTCTAAATTGAGCAATCAGCGTCGCACAAATCGCCAGCGGGAAAGTTTCTATTGCCAAAAGTTCAAGCAGCAAACAGACTGCTCCCTTAGAGTTATTTTCCCTCAGCGCTTCGGCAAGCTGAAGGCTATTTTTAGTGGTTGAAGGAACCAGCGATCGCACTTGGTTTAAAGTAAGGTTCGCGCCGCTGCTCAGGGTCGCCAGTTTGTGCAGTTCTGATTCGGCGCGAGCAGGATTGTTCCCGATCGCAATCGCCAAGTAATCAATAGCATTTGAGTTCAGCGACAGCCCTATTGCCAAAGCTTGAGTTCGGATCGATCGGGCAATGAGATCCGTTCGCCAGGGGGGAATAAGGTCAAACTCGAACAGCTTAGCTTGAGAAAGCAAGAATTTTGCCACCTTCAGGCGTTTGTCAATGGAAGGCGCTACAAAAACCAGGTGCGTCTTTTCCGGCACCTGCGGGAGCAACTGGAGAACCTCCAGCGCCTCTTCAGTAAACTGTTTGAAATTACACCCTTCTATCACCACTAATTTCGCTTTTTCCGTTCCCAAAGCAGGAGTTAAGGCGCAGTCAACCGCCTCGTCCAATGCTGAAGCATCAAAGCGATGATAATTGAAGCCAATCCAAGCGGGGTCGAGGTTCTTTTTAAAGGCAGAAAGCTTTTTGTGAATCGCGTGGAGGTCATCCCCTATCAGCAAGCTAATCATGGATTTTTCTCCTCAAACGACACTTGATAGCGGACGCCCGTTGCAGCCAGAAATATTTTCTGCACCTTAGCTGCGTTCCGGTTGAACTTGTCCAGGTATTGGGCGGGCACGGCCAGCACCGCTTTCTTTTCGGTCAGTGCTACCAGGGAAGCGGCACAGAGTAAAGCGCGGTTCTTTTCAGAAGTTTCTGAGAGTACCTTTTCCCAAATGGCTCGCTCTTTGGAACGAGGTGATCGCAACTTGGAGGTACTGGGCAGCTTCTGGGTGCGATCGGGCTGCCAAGAGTTGCCACTCGCGTTCTCTGCGGCGTGGGGTTTTAATTGTGGCACCCTTGCCAATCCCAGCAAGCAGAGTTCCAGCCACAGCGTTGGGTGAGCGCTCTTGCTGAGCTGCCATTCCGAAGCCTGCAACTGTTCGAGGCCAGCAGCGATCGCATTGCAGTCCCAAGCAGAGGCAATTTCCATCAGGGCCGAGTGCGAAATGCCGCTAACTAGCATCAGCGAACAGTCCGGCACGCTCGTTGCAAGCAACAAGTCCCGGTAGCAGGCTAGCAGCGACGCCAGCAGCATTTTAGGGCTTTTCCCGCTGTCAATGAGTTCGCGGGACAGTTGCAGCAGCTTCAGCGCGTCACCGGTGCGGGCCGATTTCAAAATTGCAACTAAATCCGACTCCGGTATCCGCCCCGACAGTTCCAATACGTGAGAGTTAGTAATTTCCTCTCCTAATAAGCTCAACTGGTCGAGCAACTGCAAGGCGTCCCTCATCCCGCCATTCGCGGCGCGGGCGATCGCAATTTTAGCTTCTTCGGCAATTGCAACTGACTCTTTCTCAGCTATCATTGTTAGCTGTTTGACAATGGCTGGGATTGGCAGCGATCGAAACAGGAACGTTTGGCAGCGGCTGTTAATTGTTGGCAGCACTTTGTGTTGCTCTGTTGTACACAAGATGAACACTACATGATGCGGAGGTTCTTCCAAACATTTTAGAAGAGCGTTAAAAGCTTGGGAACTCAGGCAGTGAACTTCATCTAAAATAAACACTCGGTAGCGGCTGATAACTGGTGCGAAGTGCGATCGCTCGATCAGGCCGCGAGCGTCATCCACGCCGTTGTGGGAAGCCGCGTCAATTTCAGCAACGTCTAAGCTGCTGCCTTTTTCAATCGAGCGGCAGGACTGGCACTTGCCGCACGGCTTTACTGTGGGTTTGTCTGCACTGGTGCAGTTGAGAGATTTAGCTAAAATGCGGGCCGTTGAAGTTTTGCCCGTTCCCCGTTCGCCGGCGAACAAGTAAGCCGGAGCAATTTTATTAGTTTTGACCGCATTGGAAAGTGTCCTTTGGATGTACTCCTGTCCGGCCAGTTCAGACAAGCTACGAGGGCGGTATTTTTGAGGCAATGCTGCGTACATGATTGAATCGTTAGGTAATTGTTTGCTGAGAATTAGAGTCATATTTGCGGAG
Source organism: Microcoleus sp. AR_TQ3_B6 (assembly GCF_036702785.1). Taxonomy (NCBI): domain Bacteria; kingdom Bacillati; phylum Cyanobacteriota; class Cyanophyceae; order Oscillatoriales; family Microcoleaceae; genus Microcoleus; species Microcoleus sp. AR_TQ3_B6. The sequence goes on from NZ_JAUBVJ010000016.1 coordinate 68,070, forward strand.
TTTGCACCCAGAATAGAGAAGTAAAAAACTAAATATTTTTACTTCTGCCAAGCGAGCCTTTTCTGCAAAAGACATCATTCTTTGAAAATCGGCATTAACAAGTATTTGGCATCCATTAGGATGTTGGGCTTGGAGCGGTTGCCAGCAGGAACTAAGATGGCGGGGCCGTCGCGCTGAGTGAGGTGCATTTGGAGTTGGGAACTAGCGATCGCTTTTGCACCTTCCAACAGGTATTTTATGTTGAATGAAATTGAAAAATTGCCGTCTGAGTTAACGTGCGCAGCCATCTGTTCCAAGCCGTTTCCAAATTCTCTGAAAAGCGACAGTGACACTTGCTGTGCTTCGCTATTAATGCGGATGCTGAGCGTTTTTTCTTTCTTGTCTGCCAGCACAGCAATTCTCTCTATAGCTTTGATGAAAGGTGCTTTTTCCAGCGTTACCTGATGTTGGAAATCCTGCTGCAATAAATCGGGATAAGCTGGGTATGTGCCTTCTAAACAGCGCGTTACTAAGCGCTGCGCTCCCCACCGGAATTCTATCAAAGCGTCGAGAGTGCTGTAAGAAAGCTCTACTGGGTCAGCGGATGTCCTGCTCGATAAAATTCGCTCCAGTTCAGCGAGCGATTTAGCTGGGACTGTAAGCTCTAGAGGCTGTGCAATTTCCGCTTGTTTCTTCTTAGAAAAACCTTGAATTGAAGTATTGAGGACAACCAAACGGTGGCCGTCTGTGGCAGCAAATTCGAGGCTATCTTGGCAGATTTTGAAGTAAACACCTGTCAGGATGTGCTTGCCTTCATCGGTAGCGGTGGCAAACAGTGACCCTTTCAGCCCTTCTTTCAACGTTTCAGCGGGGATGCAAATTGTTTGCGCTGTTTTTACTTCAGGAATAGCAGGGAATTCTTCACTCGAAAGCCCTCGAACTTGATAGCGACCGCAAGCAGCAATTAGGGTAGCAACTGGACTGTTGCTAACAGCCTCTGGCAAGGTAGCGCTATTCCCGCTATCTTCGCTATCTTCACCTTCGCGATTCAAGGCTTCGCGACTGACCAAAGTGATATCTCCGGGCGAGAATTTCCCGACAATATCGCTAAGTAGCCCGACAGGAATGGTCATGTCGCCGGGAGATATCACTTTGGCATCAAAGGATGTTTGAATGGCCAAGCTCATGTCGAAAACGCTGAGTTGGACTCGCTGCGTTTTTTTGCAAGCGACTAAGAGGACATTTCCTAACACGGGGTGGGTGGGTTTTGCTGGGACAGCTTTGCTGACAAGTTCGAGATGGTTGGCTAAATTGTCTTGCGTGCAGACGAGCTTAATTTCTGCTGGCAAAAGCTGGGGAGAATCGCCTGCGCTATTGGAGGAATTGCGAGCGGATTTTTCTTCAAGTTTTGGTTCATCTTCGACCAAAGGTTCGGTTTGTTCTAAGGGAACACTTGCCTTGCGTTTGATTTTGGAAAATCCGCTTTCTTTTTTTCGGCTTTTAGCTGTCGCGGTGTGGGATTTGGTTTGCATCTTTGTGCGTTAAAATAGCTGCTAAGCGGGGGCAGCGCTAGCTGCCCAGAGAATAGCTTGCATTAGCAGCTTGTCACTCAACTTTAGATATAAGATTTGAGTACGATTTTTAGATAAAATCTGAATTCAAATGCAATCTCTAAATATTGCAAATGTTTCCCGCCATAGTAAAAAAAGTAGGGTGAGTCAGATAATCAACCAGAAATTTCAACCCCTTACCGTTCAATCTGACGCACCCTACAAGTTAGACTAAAATCTCGCTAAAAAAATGACTCAAACCATCTCACTCACAGAAAACATCTCCCTGAAGCTGCAAATGTCACCTGCCATAGACATGACAGACGAGCAATTTTTTGCCTTCTGCCAGCAAAACCGGGATTATCGAATTGAACGCAACGCCACCGGAGAAATTACCATTATGCCACCCACAGGTTCCGAAACAGGAAATCGCAACTTTGATTTAATTGTACAACTGGGAATCTGGACAAGGCAAAACGGAACAGGAATCGGTTTTGATTCTTCTGCGGGTTTCACCCTCCCCAACGGCGCGATGAAATCCTCTGATGCTGCTTGGATAAAACTGGAAAAATGGCACACTCTCACTCCCGAACAGCAGCAAAAATTCGCTCCTATTTGTCCTGATTTTATCATCGAGTTGCGTTCTCCCAGCGACAACCTGCAACCCTTGAAAGACAAACTGCAAGAATATATCGATAACGGTGTTTCTCTCGGTTGGTTAATTGACCGGAAAAACCGTAAAGTTTACATTTATCGTCCTAACTCAGAAGTAGAATGTTTAGATAACCCCGCTACTCTCAGCGGCGAATCTATTTTACCCGAATTTGTGCTACAATTATCAACTCTTTGGTAAATAATATGGCAATTAAAAGCAATTAAAAGCGATAAATTTACAGGTCAATATCTAAATACCTGTTTTAATTCTACGCCAAAACGCCGTACAAGTCAACCCCCCAGCCGGGGATGGGCGATCGCGCTTGCGCTGACTCGATGGCGGAGGCGTAGCCAGCCACAGGCATCGCCCTTAAACTCTAAAAGTGCCATTCACCCAATATAAAATGGGTTTACTTACTAACAAAAACCCGGTGCTTCGCACGACTACAACTCACGTACATAAGCTGATTGTGCGCTCGAATACTGTCGCGGTATTCTTTGACAAATTGAGTTTTTTGACTAGGGAAAACTTGAGCAAGATACAGCAATTTACTAGCGACTTTCCTGCCGATGTCACTGCTATCAATTCCCACCTCCGTGAAAGTAGAGCCTTGAGAATTGTGTACAGTAATTGCCCAACAATTTCTCATATCTGCAAAGATTTCACAATGGTCGTACCATGCCTTCCATAAGCTCGGATTGCTTTTAGCATTTTGCAGCAACCTAGCATTGTCCTGTTGGAATCGGCAAGCGTCACTTTCGTGGAGGATGTAAATTTGGCGTTGGTCGCCTGCATCGGTTTTAACCTGGAGATTCCAGGCTTTATAGCCAGAGTACCTATCCTCTTGAAATTCGGCAATTTCCACTTCTGCTGATGTGGGCAGGATGACGGTTTTGCCGTCGGGAGCAATAACGGGAGCTTTAGCAATCAACCTCTCTCCAATAATAAATCTGGGAGCATTTTTTCCGTAGATTTTGGCTCTGATTTTGCTATTCCAGTAGGCGACGCGCTCGTTAGTGTAGCAGAGGATGCGAAAGCAATCAGGGTCTTGAGGGAAAGTAGAAGAGAACTTTTTTAAGGCGTATTTCAGCAGCGTTTTTTCTCTGACTAAGAAGGCTCCGTTTTTTTTATCAAGGCTGAATTTGGAGAAGGGTTTGAACGCCTTTTTGCTCTTGACAGCCGTGCGGCAAGCTGTTACGAATTCTAGCAGGGGGCTGCCCGCACCTTGCCTGACGACCTCTGTTAAAACGGCTTTTTCAGGCACGCTGAAGGATTGAGATTTTTTCTCTTCTATTTCGCCATTATTAACAGGAGGCAATTGTGCGGGGTCGCCCATAACAATAAGCTGCCGATTGCTGCCGATGAGTAAAGCGCTAGCAATTCTTTCTTGAATAATATTCCACAGTTCTGCTGTAACCATACTGCACTCATCGAGAAAAATGGTGTCGTACAGGTGAAGGAAAGAAGGAGAAACTTGTTTGAGGATTTTATTTTGCCCCTGTTTGACTGGAGCTAATCCCAATAGCTGGTGGATGGTCATAAAGTCTACTCCTCTCAGTCCTTTTTCAGCAGCCATCCGTCGCAATACGCCTACAGCTTTATTGGTGGGAGCGGTGAAAGCGACTCTCTTTCCGGCCCTGACTAATTGTTCTGCTACCAGGTTGACAAGGGTTGATTTTCCCGTACCTGCATATCCAAATAGCCCGAATACCCGTTTAGAACTTGCTACAAATTGTTCGAGGAGTTGGAGGGCGTTGTTTTGTTGAGAAGTTAATTGAAAATTCGGTTTTACCAGTGTTTGAATCATAGGGTTGGTTTCTTCCACTATCTTTCAAACACTAATCAGCGCTAGCTGAAGTTTACACAATCATTAATTGATGGAGACGATAATAATAACTCTAACAGGAATTACGCATAACCTCTATATGTAGGGTGAGCCATAAGCACCTTACCGCTACCAATAGTGTATTTAAACACTTGGGGCGTAAGTCTTGTATAATTTGTTCTGTTGATTTGACTGCTACTCAAATTTTCCATAGTTAGGACTTATGCACCCATCAAAAACTCTCCCAGTTATCAGTTGGATTGATAACTAGGAGAAATTGTGGAGAAGCGGAGTTATTAATCTAATGCAGGTACTTTGACTAATTCGATTTCAAAATAAGCTTGGCCCATCAATCTTGAGGCAAAACTGGCTGTTCTTGACTATCAAAAATAATCACAAATGTGCGATGTTTAACCAACCGGTGCAAAACCCGCAGATGCTCATCTGCATCGTTTCTCTTGCGAAATCGCGCCACAACAATACGCTGGCAATTAGGAAGTAAGCGAATTAAGCACCACGGGTGCAACTTCTCAAAATAGGTCATTTTAACCTCCTGATAACAGTAACAAATTGTGTTTGTGTTTGATTACCTGCCATTACCTTAATTGAAACAATATTGTCAAAGACAGGTCACGGTGATATTGACAATTGACTATATTTGTGCTGAAACCAGCTCAAATTATTTTTTGATGCTGAAAAGGCTTGATGTATATAAAATCAAAAACAATAGTGGCGCGTCTATTTGGAAATGAGGCATTAGAAATCTCCTCAGAAACTCGCAGGGGAGAAGGGGAGAAGGGGAGAAGGGGAGAGGGGGAGAAAGAGTTTCTTTGATTCATAACGGGTGATCCGCCTCCGTGAAACGCTTTGAAGTTTATCAATTTGAGAAAACACGGGCAATTGTTCAATGCACTAATTTCAAGCAGACGCGCCACTACTAATGCACGCTATTATCTTCAGAAAGCCGACATAGCAAGGTTGCCAGTGCCTCTGGAATTTCCTCAAAATGTTCCAGCAGAAAGTCCATTACTGCCAGATGACGCAAATCGACAGGAGTAGGAAATCTTCGATTTTTTCCCTTTTTAAACCAACCCCGCACTGTAGAATTAGAACGGGAACAAATAAAAGCGATTTCCTCGTAACTCACCGCCCACTTGCCATAAAACTGCTTCGGCGTCATTCCCAATTGGCATTGGCTGTAAGCTGCAATTAAATTGCGCTCTCTATCTGTCAAAGTCTGCGGCTTTTTCATCCTCAAACCCCTCCAAATCTTCCTCCCGCGCCGTATCAAATTGACACCAATCTGCGCTCTTGGAATTAGCAGCCAGCCAAATTATGTAGCACCACATCCAGCAGCAACGGCGCGGTTCGCAGTTGTAAAATTTGCCAATAACTATCCCCCAATCAGCTTCTTCGCCAACACCCGTCCAGCGCACCATGTCGCCGCACTCAAAGCGCGACGTGTGAATTTTGGCAAAATTAGCAGGCAATTCGATTGAAGGTGGCATCCCCTTCAAATCTCTTAGCAACAGCGCCGAAATCAAATCTCGACTTCCTTTTAAGATTGACATAAGTTCATAGCTGTGAATCGATTGCACCTGACTTTTTTTGACAGGTTTTCAGGCAAATTTCTTGATAAAGAAATTGCAGCGCGATATTCCCCTAAATCAATCAACTGAAATGAAGCTGTGTAAATTCCTTTCTCCGGCATAATTGCCCTGTTTTGAAGTTAAATGCTAACCCGTGACCCGGGCAGGTTCCTAAATTAGGGTGCTTGGTATTTGGCAAAAGTTTATAACCTTTGTGGGGGCAAATATTACCAGGCAGCAAGGAGCAATTCGAGTAAGCTTCCTCCAAGCGTGGCAAGAAGTTGTAGTCGGCTGAAAGGATTGGTATATTGCGGTAGCACAAGCGCACCACTTGTTTTATTTCGATAACTTCACAAGCTAATTGAACTCGTGCTTGCCAATCTTCAGCAGTTTCCCCGTCTGTGAAGAATAAGTTGATAAGTCGGTCATGCCAAAAGCGAAAGTCAAAGTGATAGTGGAGCGGTTCAAACTTGAGAATTTCTGCATCAGAGTGCGGTCGCTCAGGAAGTATAGGAATCCAGAAAGGGATGATTTTCCCTGGAAATCTTGATTCCCAACTGGGAGGACACCAGCTTTTTACGCATTGTACAAGCGCTCTTTCTCCAATGGCTACTACTTGATTCTGTGTTTTATTTTTGTTACGGAAATAGGCAGAGTTTTTGGCCATTAATTAGTGTTGCTAGGAATTGGCACTAATACCAATCTCTCTCATAGTTACAAGGAAAGATTGCGTTCGCTTAATGGTAATGATTCTGTTGTCAAAAATTTTTATGGATGCGTTGCAAAAATCTTGGCAGTACAGAAATCGCTGTCCAATTACCTTTATTAGCAGCTTCGAGATATCGCCGGAGCAAATCTTCAGTTACTTGTTGGTCAAGCCAATGCCCCAATTCCACTAGCTCCTGCTTTTGTTGTTGATTGTGCCCTGCCAAGAACTCAAACATCCCCAACTTCTGGAAAGTGGAAATGTCAAAGTTTGCCAGTTCTTCCTCAATCCAATGCCTGAGCTGTTCAACTTCTTCTGGTGACAGAGTGGGCAGCGGCGGGTGCTGGATGTTGAGAAATTTCTCTACTTCTGGGTAATTTCCGACGTACATCTTTCCTTCCAAGCGATCGCACACAATTGCATGGGTGGGAAATTCATCATCGGAACCGAGGTGGTATGGTTCCAGATCGAGGGCGAGAGCGGGATGTTCAGTAAGTGGCTCGTACACGGCATAATAACTGAAGGTCCCTAACCCTCTACCATCAGTCCAAGTAGCTTTGCTGCCCATATAAAACATGGCGAAGTATCGGGAATCACCAACGATACCCACCATTTCTGGCAGCATGGGCGGTAGTGGTACTGGCAGTAAATTCAAGTTGTTTCCGTTCAAGGCGAGATAGCCTCCCTCTTTGAATTTTGTGTGGTTAATTGAAAGGGAGCCAGTTAACTGAAATAGAAGTCAATCCTAATTCTTAACAGCTAACTGGCTTTTTTGAGGGCGATCGCCCGTGATGAAGGCTTTCCTAGGTGAATGCGTTCGCTATTGTTAAGAATGGATGAAACTTAAATGAGCAGGTCACTCCCAATAGCGGCGATAGCCGCTCTTTGACCAGCCCAGTAGGAGCGTGCGATCCTCTTCGAGAGCTGCGCTAACGACGTATTTACGTCATCCTAGGTGTTCGCGATCGATTAGAAACAAGATTTATTGTCGTGAGCCGTTGAAAAAAATCAGAGCGAGCGCTCCTCTTCTGGGGCTGCGCTAACGTCGTCAACAACCAAATGGAAGGTGTTTGAGAGCCTTCTTCACGCGCGCGTGACAGGGCTGCCGCTCTTTGACAAGGCCAAACCTGTCTTGTACTGATAAATTTGTCAGTTCAATCTTCTGACTATCAATGAATATCCCTAGATTTTTACAAGGGCTTTTCGCCCGAAAATAGCTTAATTATTTGAGCTTTTTTTAGTGATATAGTAGTCGCTACCAACCAAAATTACCCCAAATATCTAACTTTTAAGGGGTAAATATTTGGCAGTTTTTGGGTGTAATGACAATCAGGATTCCGGTGTATTTACTGCTGGTGTCGCACTGATAAGTACCTTCGGTTTGTTGATTGGTGGAGTCATTTTTAATGATTTGGGCATTTCCTAGCATTTGCAGCAGTAAGTATATATCTATCTGCCCTTTGACTGGTTCCGTAAGATAGTTTTTATGGAGTTATGGGGATTACGTCAATTACAACTCAAGAGTCAGGAAAGCTTATTCACACCTCACTCTTGAGCAGGCGGCTCAAACCAGTCAGGATTGTCGCGGATAGCAGTTGCCTTTGTTTTAGCTAAAATACATCCGGCAAGAAATGGGTAGCCATCGCGAGCCTTGCGTCCAAATATCGCCTCAATTCAAAGAAGACTTACGGGAGAGCCCTTCAACTGTTGAAACAATCTGGCGAACCAAAGTCGCGATAGCTTCACTTCAGAATCCCGAGCGCCTTGACAAGCTGTTCCGGCTGCACTTCTAAATAGCGCTGGAGGCTCGACAAATTTTTGTGACCTGATATCTCCATAATTACCCGCAGTGGCACCCCAGCATTGCTCAAGTTCGTCAGTGCTGTCCGCCTCATCGAATGTGTGGAAGCTCCCTTAATTCTTACCCGTTTGCAAGCTTCTTTAAAAATCAAGTCGGCCTGAGAGCGTGTCAAAGGCTTCGTACCCTCTCGCCCAGGAAACAAAAAACCCGCATCTGGATTGTAAGCCAATAAAAACTTAGCCAACATGGGATGTAGCGGCAGCGTTCGCGTTGCTGACTTGCCCTTAGTTGTCGCTTTCCGCAGCGTCACCACACCGCCAACAATGTCCTGAGTTGTTAAAGCTAACGCCTCTGAAATACGACAGGCACAATAAAAAGTCACAGCAAACAAAAGCCTATCCCTTGCTGTAACAAAACCCCGGTCGAACAGCCTAGATATTTCGGCGGGCGTCAAAATCTTAGCACGCCCGTTGCCTTGAACCTTCACGGCGCAGCCCTCCAAAATGGAAGCTCCCTTATTATTGGACGAAAGTGCGGTTTCGTCAAGTCTGCCGAAAAGCTTTTATCGCTTGATGGGCCACTTGCGGGGCGCTGCGCCGAGGATGCCTTCGCCCGCGCCCTTTATTGCAGTTAAATTGGCTTTTATTGCTACTCAACTGACTTAAATTCTCAGGCAAATTGATAATTGGCAAGGTGGCGATCGCATCTATGAGGTCTCGGAAGGTAACAGGTTTAATTGCCGCCATAACAGTACGCTCAAATAGAAGTGGCGCTTGTAATAATTTGATTATACTATTTTTTGATTCACTTTGCAAGTTGTTTTGCTAGTTTTGTTCCCCTTTAATAAAAAATTAGGATTTTATTGAAAAATCGCTTATTCTGGTCAAAAGAACTGCCCAAGCCTTACGAAGGCTTGGGCATTGTTATAAGTTTCGGAGGGTAAACGAGTACGCTGGTTGGTTGAGAAACTTTTCGTTCGCTGCTAGGACACTGAACGCGCACTTTCACCTAGTTCGGAAGTAGCAGATGCTAGGGTATTTGCAATCACCGCTTTGGGAGCAAGCTTGAGGATGATAGGCATCACAATTAGGGGAGAATTTTCCAGCCGATTTTTGATTTGAGCCTGCAACCATTCAATAGAGGAATCAGAGCCGTTAACTTTTTGCTTGAACCCCAGTTCTGGCGCAGCAGCTTTGATGGCGCTAGCAATTTTGCGAGCTTGCCTAAGTGAAATCAGCGAAGTATTAACGGCAGGAAGTGAGGTTGTGCTTGCGCCTGAATGTGCGGCAAAATCAATTGGTTTTGCTGGTTTGTTTGGTGTTTTTTTGCCTGTGGTCTGATGGCGAGTGTGATGGGAGCTGGCTGGTTTCTCAATTTCAATTGTTGCTCCATTTACCTCGCTGTTGGCACTGTCAGATTGCGCTGCGGCTGTTGCCATATTTACTTCAGTTCGATTGTTTGTGAGTTCTTCCGATTGGACTGCTTCAGGCTCGTGCAGGAATGCTGAGGCTAAGCAAAAAAGGGTGGTAAAAAGGAAAGGCGGAAATAGTACATCGTTAATAGTTTCGATAGTCATCTGAACAAAAAACTCCAAATCAAATTTTTCGCGGTAAGCATTGCTAACCTTTTTTAGATTGCAACAGTTGACAACATGGTGCAGCATGGCTACACGGGCTGAAGAACCGGAGAATTAACTTCATCCTTTTGGATGATTAACTGAGGAGAAATCCACCTAATCTGATAATTTATTCAACGGTCCCGGCCTGCTATACAAGGATCTAAGCGGTTTCAGGAAAGCGAAAAGTTGTGTTTTCTTTCTTTGCGATCGCCCACACGGACGGGCGCCAATGCGAGGGGACAGTGGCGGGTGAGCATTCAGTCGTCACAATTAGCACTCTCTGCGGAGAGTGGTTTCAGTAGCTGACTTTTTTAGCTGCTCCGCGACGGTAGGCGCGGAGGTTAATCAAAAATTAATCGGACATTACCGATTTTACGGAGTGGTGCGTCCGTGAGAAAGGCAATGGAAAATTTTCCATCATCGACAAGCTGACAGGAGGCGCGCGATCGCGCGGCCTTCCATCCCACAGAAATGGAGTTCAACTTGGACAGTCACGTTGTCTAACACGATCCGCAAATTGCCTGTAGGCGTCATTATTCCGTTTTTCGGCTTTAGTCGTTACGGGGAACTCGCCTCACTTTCGCCCAGGGTTGGGCGTTCGGTCAGTTCAACAGTGGGGCAAGGTTGGTCAACAGGTGTTGTGGAAGTCTGCGGCTCGGTGGGTAGAATAGCGGGATTGGGCAGAAGATGGGGGCGAGAGCGAGCTGTGGCAGCCTCCTCGTCACTATTGCCTCGGACGCTAGACGCGCCTGGAGGTGCTAGTTCCGTAGTGCCAATGCGGTCGGGCGGTGCAGTCGGTTTTGGCACGCGCTCGCCGTATAGCGGGTCGCTATCCAAGTCTGAATCGTCACCTGGATCTAACTCACCCTTCCATTCGCTGTTGGTATCGTCACTTGGCTCTAACTCACCCTTCCATTCACTATTGGCATCGTCTCCTTCACCGCCTAACTCGTCGGAAATTCCGACTTCGTTCCGACCATTTTCCGACAGATTTTCATCGCCTATAATTGGCTCTGGCTCAACCTCTGAAACCTCATCAATGTCAGAATTCCGACAATTCCGACACATTTGAGCAGGCGGCGAATCCTCTTCTATTTCTGATTCGCTCACCGTCGGCGCTGCGGTAGCAGGTGGCGAATCCTCTTCTATTTCTGATTCGCTCGCTGCCGACGCTGCGGTAACAAGTGGCGAATCCTCTTCTATTTTCAATTCGTTCACTGTCGGCATCGCAGTAGCAGCTTCCGATACCGAGGCGCACATGGATGATGCCGGACTCACCCATTCATCTTGTAAATTGCCGGAGCGCCGCGCTGGAGTGTCGGAATTGCCGGAATAGCGGGGAAAAGGGGGTTCAACGTTAACCCTGGCAAGCGCTTGGGCCATTTCTGGGATGCCGGAACTTTTGCCGGAATCTGTCGGAATTCCGACGCGGGTTTTAGATAATGGAAGCGCTCGAATGCGGAGGTCTTTTCCCTTGCCAGAGAGAAGTGCATACCCGTTTTCTGTGAGAACGGCGAAGTTGGAGCGAATTTCAGCTAATGTGGGTTTGCGCTTGCACCGCTTGAAGACGCTGTTCTGGATTTGAGCGGCTGAAACCTCCTCCCCCTTCCGCAGGGCATAGGTGTAAATTAAGGAGAGATGGGCTCCGGCCGAATCGGAGGCGTGGTTATTCGTTTGCAAGATGCGGAATTGCCCGATGCTGAACTTAGCCGCCGCGATCGCCCGCTCTAAGGTATCGAGGCCGACGCGCAGCGGGTCTGGCTTTTCTTCGTACTTCAATTCCATGCAGTGCAGCAAGAGGGCTAACCTCAAGGTTTGAGACAGCATTTTGCCCAAATAGGCATAAAATGCTGGGTCTTCAAATTCCACTGCTTCTTGGTTGCGCCTGACTTCTTCCCACCACCGCTTCCACCGCAGATGAGCCTCGGCCGTAAACGATAGCAGGACGGGGGGCAATTCTCCATCTTCACTTTCGGCAGACAACCCCGCTAGCCGTCGGAGATCGCCGTGGAGCGATCGCAGGTGGTCGTACAATTCTTGCAATTCCCCGGAGATTGCAACTTGCGAGTCTGACCAAACTGCAAAGTTATCAGGAGTTGACGGCACCGCTATTAAAAAGCGGCTGATTAGCCCGTCGCCGTCATCGGGGTCGCTAAACAATTGTTGGACTTTGGATAATTGAGTAGCCCCTGTTAAATTCAAGCACAAATCTTTAAGTTCAAAGGCATCTTTATCGTCAGCCCGTTCAAATTCAATATCTGCGGGCGAGTTCCACATTTGTAGCAGGATTTGCCGAGTATCTCCCCCCTTGTCTTTATACTGATCCAGCTTCAACAACCGCACCAATTCGTCGAAAACCCAAGCGCTACCAGTCCTGGTAGAGAGTTCGCTCATCCGCCGCAGAACACCTTCGGGACTTCCTGCTTCAATAAGTTGCTTGGGCACGGGGGGAGGCATTGAAGCTTTAAAGACTGCGGGATTTGACGGGCTATTTTTGAGTTTTTCTTTCTCTTGAGTAGATTTTTGTGGCCACGCTTCTTCTAGCTTTTTTAAGTTTTCTTTGAGCCGATTGTATGCGGATTTGGCTCGCTTGTAACGCTGTTTGATACTGCCAAAAACGGCTCGCATTGTCTGGCTTTTGCCAGCCGAAGCTAAAGCAACTACCATTGTCCAGAAGATAGGATACTCTATCCAACTGTCGGCTATTGTTGCTGCTTCTTTGCCAATCATTCCAATATGCCCCCCCATTTGGCTACCGCAAGCGGAGAGGAGGTATTGGTAAATGTAAATGGGGTCGATGCGGTCAGAAGTGGCTTTAGTCAAAATTGCTTGGGCTAGAGGAGCGGGCAGAATTTGAGCGATGTCTAGTTGCTGTTGGCGGTAATTGAGGATTTTTTTGAGTTTTTGAACTTCTTGTGCGTGAGTTGCTCCGTAACTAATATGAGTTTCTACTTCGGTGGCTAAATCTTTGACTCCTTTCAAAGGAAACCTTTCACGGGCGGATAGTTCAATTAAAGCGGCTGTCTGTTGGGGCGGGTTGATTTCACTGTTAATAATGGCAGTGACGCGATTGTACAAGTAGTGATCGCTGTTGGAGCTGTTGACACCGGAGCCGTTAGAAGGTGAACCAGAATTAGGTTCGCTGCCGCCCGTGCGATCGCCCTTTTCAGAGTTTTGGTTAGTAGAATTTAGTTCGCTAGCATTGCTAATGTCCTGGAAGTTTTGAGTTGCTTTCTGCTGTCCATTTTTTTGACTTTCGGCTGCACTGTGTCCCTTAAATGGTGAAGTCCACCCATCCTGTTGAGCCCAGTAAGCTAGCGTGCCGATGCCCACCCCACTGCTTTTGAAACTCCTCCATTTTTTGTCGCATTCTCCCGGCTTGTATTTGGGGGATTGGCGGCTCCACTTGTCCCATTCATAGAGGAGAGAATCATCGATGGAGTTGAGAACCATTCCCACGCCGCACCATTCGTCGTAGTTATCGGCGCGGCCGGGAGACAGAGCAGCTAGGTAGGATAGCGCCCAATCGATATCAGTCCACTCCGGTTCTGGGCGGTGAGTGCGGTGTAGGTGTGGCCGGCGGGGGGCGGGAGCGGTAGAATTGGCAAGAGCTTCTTCTAGAGCTTTTTCTAGAGGGAGGAGTTCAGAATTTTCTGATTCCCCCAGCGGTTCGGTCAGCATTTGTTCAACGATCCACTGCGGGGCTAATGCCACGCTCGTTTCATCGGGAGCGCAGCCTTTGAGCCAGACGTACTCGCCAGTAGTCGGGTGGACGCTGGGAGGCAGGCAAGATTGCAACCCCGCCCAGCGGAGTTCGAGCTGTTCGCCTTTGCCGTCGTCTCCGATAGCGTCTGTGGGGAATTTTTTGGTGCGGATAGCTCCGGCGTATTGTTCTGGGACTAGGAATAGGTATTGGCAGCGCCCAGGACGACCGGAGGTAAAGGCGACCGTTTTGGGTAATTCTTCTGGGCCTGAGAGTTCGAGAATTTTTTCTCTGGCAGAAGCTCCATCCTGGTCTAGCGCCATTAAGTAATAGGTATCGCCATCGATGGTAACTGGCGTACCCGTTATCAGTCCGTAGCCTTTGGGGTAGCAGCGGTATTGAGTGCGATCTGCTTTGTCTACCGTCCAGCCGTTGGTTGTAGCTTCTTTCATTTGGGCGGGACTGAGCGGTTTTTGCTGCCAGCCTATGCCCTGTGGGACTTTTTTGCCGTCTAGCAGGCAGAGCTGCCAGTCAGAAGGAATCCGAGATAAGCCTTGAAAAAGACGAATATTTAGGTCGCTAGAGGATGAGTTGTTAGACATGGAAAGCTCCTACATAAAGGGTTTGCGGGAGCCGGAGTTTCAAACAAAAAGGTCTTAGATGTTAGAGTTACCAGAACATATCTGTTGATTCAGAGCTTCTGATTTGGTATTATTGGAAAACTAACACTAAAATTTTTGGTTCCCAAAGGGGCTAAAAATTTCGGCAGGGACTAACTCTAAAATTTTTTGCTCCCAAAAGGGCTAAATATTCCGGCTCCCAAAAGGGTTAAAAGCTTCAACTCCCAAAAGGGTTAAAAGCTCCGGCTCTGAGAAGGGTTAAAAGCTCCGGCTCCCAAAAGGGCTGAAAGCTCCGGCTCTGAGAAGGGTTAAGAACTCCGGGTATGACTGTGATTAGGATCGGTGGTCATAACTGTCAAAAGACCCCGGTTATTTGATTTGTAAGAAGCGTTCTGGTTAAAGAAAAACGTTCAGAATGGGGATTCTAAGGTTGTTTTTCTGACTAACTGTTCGCTTTGAGTCATCCAACAGCCTCACTTGCGACTCGGCTAGAGTTTAGAGTGAGGCAATATTTTTATCAGAAAGGGTATACTCTCAGAAAAGCCAATTATTGGCTTGTATTAGAGTGATGGTCATAAGGTTGACCATAAACTATCCTATAGCCGACCATAAATTTGATCAAGTAAAGATTTGTTAAAGTCAGGTTGAGGCCTCACCCTCAGTTACTTCTACACCCAGGGCAATCGCATCTAATTGAGGCTTGACGAAATACCTTAAATGTGTAGTTACTTCAAACGAGGGATTTGCGACGGCCGTTAGATAAGTTATCCTGGTATAATGTAGGCCGTCTAATCACCTCTGTCGTTACTCCTTGGCTAGTGGGAAACTGGAATGTCAGCAAAAGTAGAAGAAAATGTAGTAGCAGATAGTCAAATCCACAAACGTCTCGGTCAGTTAATAACGGCGTTGGTGGAAGATGAGCGCGTGGGTAGCTCTAGGGAGTTAGGGAGACTGACTGGAATTGCATTCAACACGCTAGCTAACTGGTGCGATGGAAAAGCCGATCCAAGGCTGCAAAAGTTAATGCAGTTTACCTATGCAATAGGTTGGTCGATGACAGAGTTGATGCAGTTTGTAGAAGGAGATGAAGACCCCCACGAGGCGATCGCTCGTAAAAAAAAAGCACAACAGCAGAAGTACCGTCAAGCGTCTTAACAACAGAAAAAGATCCATTTATTCAATATTTCAATGCCACGCTAACTGCCGAACAAATTCAAAAGCGCAACTTATTTTTACAGCGTATTAAAGCTGATTTATTACCGGATATAACATCCCGCAAAAGGCTTTATGTCTTGTTAATAGACAGCATGGCAGTTAAGGGTATTTCAGAATTAGATATCTTTGAAAGAATTTCCATTTCAGAGAAATTACTGTCAAAGATTCGGAATCTCGACATGGAATTTCAGTTCGGTCGTTCCTACTTAGAACAGTTAGCGCCCTATCTTTTTCAAGTGGAGGATTGGGAAGAGTTAAGACCTGTTTTTAAGGTGCCATATATCTCTTATCAGGGGTGGGTTGACAATCTTATTGAAGACTTGCAATACAATCGATCGATATGCAGATCTACCTCTAGCTTACGAAATCTTTAATAAACCAGAAGTTATACAGCACAGTTTCGATGTTGAAAGACGAATGCCAATGGACAATGCTAAAGAGGGTGCATTGATCGTGCGTACATTACTAAGGTTTACGTGGATTTGAGTTTAAAAGATTCGAGTTGGAGGGAAGAGAAGGAGAAGGTGTTTGTGGTGTTCCAAACAATAATTCACGACTAATTCCTAGCTGTCCTAGTGAAATAACAACAGACATTGATAGATTAGTTTTCTCAGCAGCTTTAGCAATAGCTGTGCCATTTCGAGCTAGAGCGATGAACTCTCGAACTTTGAAAACAACGGGATCATTGGGAGGTGTGTAACCTCTTCGGATGGCAATGTCTAATCCCCCTTCGATGTCCCTGAGCGTCGCCGTTCGATTGTCTGCTAAAGTTACGCTTGGTTCCTGCCCGGGTACTACCGTAGAGATGGCAATGCCATTATTAGTAGGTTGCCCGTCCCGGTGAACGACATTGAAAGTATAAAGGCGTTCAATTCCTTCAGGAGAGCGAGTTTTAACAAACAGGTTAGTAATGTTGGCTGTTGTAGCGCCAGGGAATTGTAAGGGTTGAATCGGTTGGACAAATATGGTTCTAGCTTGGTTAGTTTTTAATTCAGCATCAGTGTTAAAGACAGCCCTGGACGGATCTGCCAACCGGATGTACATAATGACTTCACCAGTCTGGCTAAAGTCAATAACGCTGGAACGGCCAGACCATACTTGAAGGTTGGTAGTTGCATTTGTTGCTGCATCTCTTCCTACAATTTTTAGCGCCGATGTTTGAGCTTGCCCAATATTGACATTGCTGAATGCAGTGGCAATTAGTAAGGCAGGAGAAAATAAAGCCAGATGAATTTTCCGAGTGAGTTTTTTCATGGTTATATTACCTCCAAGATTTTTGTATAAAGCCCGGTCTGAGTAAGCCGAGTCATGGAAAGAGGAAGTCCAAGAAGTGATTCTTAGAATCTCCGTTCTTTTAGGGCGGGGAAGATGTCAACTCCGTTATCTCTGCACTGTGACAAAGGCATTGACGAATACTGAAACTTGAGTTCCTTCTGGTACGATCGCCACGTTGCCTCGCTTCAAAAGTTCTTGCGCGTTGCGATCCGCTCTTTCTCGCAGCCGTTGGGCAGTAGGTGTAAAGAATCCCTCTAAAGCGGCTGCTAAGATGTTGGGTTCACGCGAGGTTGTTGTTTTAACAGCCGAACTTCCAAAAAAGCCGCTCTGCTGGCTGAAAGTCTCTTGGGCTGGTCGATTAATTATTTCTCCTACCCGCCCCAAGCTGCCGAGAATTCCCACTAAAATATCAGCCTTGGCTATTTCAGAACCTCTGTCAAATAAACTGTCGGCAATGAGAGGTTGGTTATCGGTTCCGCGAACGATTAAGTATCCGGGAGGAATGGGTACTTGTTGGATGCGGCCAGCAGAATCGGGGTAAACAAGCGCCACCACGCTTTGAGAAACCAGTCGATTTCCGCGCGTGACATTTTCTACTTGAGTAATTAAGACGGTGCCGGACGGTAAGGCGATCGCCCCATCAGTTGCCATTATGTCCTCGGTCAATTGGACGGCAAACCTTCCGGCTGTCGGGCTTTGACCTGCTTCGTCCCAAATCATCGGCACGATTACCTTGGCTTGAGCAGATGACCCGATGGCTATCTCTCTCATTGCTGTGCTGCCTTCAGTGTTTTCGCCGGCGGTCGTGCGGTTGAGGATTCCAGCTTCTCCAGGGCTCATGGCCTTGGCGTTTACAGCCGAGCCAGCAGCTCCAATTGCGATCGCGGGTATCTCTTGCATTGGTGCAGCCGATTGTGGGCTTTTTGGCGAACTGACTAGCACTGGCTGCGGGTTTTGAGAAATCGGCGGCACCGGCTGCTGTTGGGACAATGGTACCGGTGCTGCTACTGGCGCAATTGCTACTGCACTGGGCGGCGGTGCCGGTACTGGCATTGCTGGCGGCACGGCAGGGTAGCTTGCGGCTGTCATCCCCGGCGCGATTGCGCTAGGAAAAGTTGCGGAACTGGCAGAAATACCTTCAGCATTTAGCTCTTTAACTGCTTGACCTCTGCTTTGCCCCAGAGAAGCTAATTGCGCCCAGCGCTCGTAAGGGTCTACTTTTTCTGGTGAAGGCGACCGGGGTGGTGGCGCAGGTCGAAGTGCCAGCAGTGCGGGTGGCGGCACAGGGCGCGGTAATGGCGTCGGACGAGGGCGAGGCGGGGGCGGTGCAGGCTGCTGTGCAGGGCGCGGTAATGGTGGCTGTGGAGGAGGAATGGTCTGTAGCGTCCTTGGCGGTGGCGGATTAAAGTTTTGAACCGGCCTCGGGGTTTGAGACATTCTAGCGGCTGGTGCAGGTTTTGGTGCAGGCGTCGGTTTGGAAGCAGGGGTCGATCGATTTTTAGGTTCAGGAGGCTGAACTTCCAGCGCCCGCTGCTGATCTTGAAATGCCAGTCGGCTTTTTAGTTCTCCTGACTCGTCTTCAGAAACTTGAGTTGGTTTAGGGTTCGCCGTCTTTGCCTGTTGGCGGACGGGTTTAGGAGCAAAAAACACAAACCAAAAGAATCCCAAGATGCCGAGAACTGCGCCAGTACCCATTAATACTGAAAACGTCCGAACTTCGGGCTTCTCAGAAACAGAGCGGGTTTCTGCTTCTTCGCTGTCCTGTTTAATTCTGTGCTCGGAGGCCAATAATTCATCGGCGTCTCCGTCATGCCCGGCCAATTCTCTTTCCTCCTCACGGCTCAACTTTTTGCCATTGCGGATAGCGCCATTAGGAGCGTTAGCTGCCTGAAAACCGTTAGAACTGTTGGAAAAGTTATTGGCTCCATTAGAGGAGTTGTTGCCATTAAAACTGTTGGAAAAGTTATTGGCTCCATTAGAGGAGTTGTTGCCATTAAAAGGGTGGCTAGTTGTGCTGCTAGGCGGCGTACTGTAGGAACTTTCTTCAATTTCATCGGGTTCGCCATCAAATTCGCGCCCATTTTGAAGTTCTTTTTCGTTCATGTTTTTACCTGCTATTACTTGGGTTTAAATTCGGTAATTTTGGTGATTTCTAAGCCCGCCGAGCGAAGCTCATAAACTTTTTGTTCAAAAGCTGAGGCTTGGCTACCTAGCGGCGGGGTTTGGATTTCTACAGCTTTGATTCGGAAAGTGCGATTGAAAGGAATTCTTTCATCAATTCCTGACGTGCGATCGACGAGCAACCGGGTAGCAATCATGTCAATTTCCCATTCGCCCGGACGGACTTCTCTGGGTTCGGATAAAAAAGAAATGATGACTGTTGCTCGCAATTGACCCGTAAAAACTTTATTGGGTACGAGTTCAGCTATGTCAGGGAGAGAAGCTTTGCCAAAATTGGGTTCTAGGAGTAACGAAGCAAAATAACTGCTGGTAGGAACTCGTTTGGAATTGACTTTAATTCCTGAATCTGTATCGTTAGTTCCTGGTATTTTATTGTCCCAGTTGAAGGTTAACTCGGCCCAAGTTTTGACAAAATTTTGGATAACTGAGGGATACCGAAAAAACCTATCTCGTTCCGCTACATAGTAAGTTTGACCGTTGATTAGCTGGACTTGCGTTGTCTTCATAGCAGCTACCGAGTTGATTCGGTACGCAACGAAGAGGTGCAGAATTAGGGAGAGGATATTCACTCCAGTTAAGATGAGGAAGCACAATGCCAGTAGATTTTTAGCTTCTGGCAACAATGCAGACTGTGAAAATCTTTGTAGTTTCATAAAATCTTTCGGTAATTAGTGACATTACTTAAATCCTTTGTTTATCGCCAAATTAGCGGCTGCTCCTATAGCGTTGCTCAAAACATCGATGAGTTGTTTGGCATTGCTAGCGATGCCGCTGTACAGGGCAATTCCTCCTCCGCCGGCGATTAATAGAGCTAATCCGGGTGCGAAAATGCTGATTAAAAAGAGAAAGGCAACATCGCTAGCTAATTCGGCTCCAGAATTGACTAGCACGGTGGCTGCTAATCCGACGACAATGTTGTATCCAAGTTGGACGCCAAATAAACTCAGAAATCCAGTTGCCCAAGCCCAAATCGGTCGGCCCTGCAAGGGAAGTAGCGACAGCCCCATCGCGATCGGCGAAAAGAGTGCTGTTAGTAAGAGCGCTGCTTCAAGGATGTTGACAAACGCCCACTGGATGCTATATAGAATGAATCGGATGATTGGCACTGCTTTTTCTCTAAACACTGAACCGGGGTCAGTTATAAAAGTCGCGGCATCTTGAGCAGCGCCGGGCAAGCTATTATTCCAGAGGATTTCAGCAAAAGCCCGCAGCGCTTGCAGAGGGGCTGAGCCGGCGGCTTGCCTTTCAGCTTCGCTAACAATTTTCTGAGCAGCTTCTTGCTTGGAATTCCAGCAAGTAACCAGCTCTTCTCCTACTTTATTTCGGCATTCGCCGTAGAGATTTTCGAGTTGTTGCCGGCCGATGTTGCTGATAGTGACGTTGGCGATCGCGTCCCTAAATGTCATTTCTCCTAGTTGCGCTTCGAGGACACCTTGGACTTGCCTGTAAGCAAAGCTCCTGGTAAAAATGACGGTATTTGCTAGCAATTTGCCATTAGCGCCGAGGAACAGCATGATGACGAGCGGCCAGACGAACAGTGCTGCCAGTTCTGACCACGACTGCTTTTCGATAATGTCTTTCCCGCTGCTTAGAGTTAAGAACAGGATGCTGACGGCTGCTAGGGTGATGCCGAGCGATACTAGACCGACCCACAGCCCAGAAGCGATCGGGTCAATCGTGCTAATCCAAACTTTGTCCCAAGATTCTGAGGTAGTCTTAGCTAGGTTAATTGACTCGCTAACAATGTCCAAGGATGACCCTTCTGCGCCACTCGTCGGTGGTGTAATTTGTGCTAGAAATTCTCTCATTTTTTTCTAGGGAAAAACTTCAACTTTGTATTCAATAACACGGTCAGTTTGCACGCAAACTAGGCAATAGTCATCGGTGATGCCTGCTTGCTCCCCAACTTTGCATTCAAGCCAGCCGTGTTATACCAAATCCGGGTTAAAAACCCCTTTATTGCTGGAGAGGGGGAGAGGGGGAAAAATTAGCTCGCGAGTTCAAAAAGGGGGTGACTAACCCGGATTTAGTATTAGAAGCGCTTGACAAACTTTTTAAGAGCGATGCTTGACAAACTTTTTAAGAGCGATGCTTGACAAACTTTTTAAGAGCGATACAGTCAACAGCTACGCTCAATTTGTGCGGTCAAAATCTTTGCTAAGCCAAGAGATTATCGCCGATTCAATTTAACTGCTCGGAGCATTAATCGGGAGCGGCGAACCTGTTAGTTGAAATCGGGGTTGTGCTGCTGCCACTCGGTTTTCCCAAGTAGCCGCCGCCGGGGAGCATCAGCATTCCCGCCTGATAGCTGGCTTGGTTTCCAGACGCAGTGCTGCCTCGGCGATCGCCCGTGTTGATCGCGGATATTTCCTTAGCAGCTTGCGACAGCAGCACGTTATTAATGGCCCGATCTGTGCGAGCTTGCTGAGCTTCCTGTAAATTTCGCATCTGGACTTGTGCGCCCAATGCGGTCTGCTGCGAGAGGTTTTGGAGAATTTGTTGAGTAACGTCGAGGCTCTGCGATTCTTCGCCCAATTGGACGTTTTGTTCGGTATCTTGTCGAGTTGCTTCTAACACTTGGAAGCTGTTGTTTTGAGCTTCTTTGCTGAGGGTTGCTCCGTCAGCTATGCCGATAGCGGCGCTGCGCTGAGCTTGAGCGTCTAAGTCAGACATGATGGTATATGAACCTTTGCCGTCTAATTTGCTCGACTTAGTTTCGAGTAAATCTGACAGTTTTGTTCCTTCTGTCTGAGATGTTGGAGCTTTAATAATTTGGCTGCTGACTTGGCTCAGATCTGGAATTTGGATAGCTCCGAGAGAAGAGGAAAGGAGTTCGTTTAAAGAGCCAAATAGCTCGTTTTGCACGAAGCCTTGGATGTCGCCGATAAAATCGTTGACTTGTTTGAAAACATCTTCAATGGGAGCTAAGAAACTTCCCGCAGTTGGGGCTGGATATCTCACGGCCGATTCTTGTGTACTTGGGATGAAAGCGTTTGGGGTTGGAGATTTCACAGCCGCTTCTTGTGTACCGGGCACGAAAACGCTTGGGGTTGGAGATTTCACCGCGACTCCTTGTGTACCGGGTACGAAAGGAGGAGTTGTTTGAGCTAAACTTGGCCTGACTTGAACGATTAATTCCCAACTGGCTAACAGGGAAACTGCTGCGAGTTTTGTAGCAGGTTGCTGCATTAATTGAAGTCGATATTTCATGGGAGTTATTTTGGGACTTTTGCAAAAAATTGAGAATTGTTGCTGTGAAAGTTGGATGCCATTTTTTGCTGAGCATTGGCAGCTATGGTAGTAATTTCTAAATTTTGACCGATGTGGTCGAAGCCTTTTCCTTCTTTCACTGCTGCAATGTATTCTTGGGTGAAATGCTTTAGCCCTTGAAGCTGCCCTTTGAGGGTAGGAGGATATTGAGCCATGATGCGATCTCGGGCTTCTTTTTCATTTTGATTGTTAGCAACTGATGCCAACATCATCTCTCCGGGGTAGAATCGCGATCGCCAAAATCTTCCTCCTTTCTCAATCAGCCAGCACGAGTAGAGGTCAGCAGCTCTTGGCAGAAAAGATTCCGTTGCATTTGAACTGATAATTTGCGGGTCGTACCCCAAATATTTGTGAGCGGCTGCCACCCCAGAATTGGTTATTCTTCCGGTAATTCGGTAGACCATATTTTGCAGAATTTGTGCTCCTGCGGAACATTCGCAGATAGCATCAAAATCTTGGCTCAATAGCAAGACAGCTATGCCATCTTTTCTACCAGTGGCGCAGAGTTCGCCGACAACTGATGCAAAACCATCTTTTTTGAGTAGGACGCTCAATTCGTCTCCAATAAATAAGCTTTTGGGGTGAGAAAGAGCGTTGCGGATGCAAGCAGCATGGGCGTTAATTGCCATTAAATAGGCATCTTGTTCGTTAGACAGTCCCGATAGGGCAAAGAACTTAACAGCAGGTTCCGGCGAAAACGTGCTGGGCTGACCGATCGCTTTTCCCAAGCGGGATGTTAGCAAAGCATTTCCTTGGCTGAGGATTTGATTGATGGCTAGCCTATCCAGTTCTTCAAACGATTTGAGGTTGAGCCTTTCTTTGCTGCAAAACCTCAGCAAATCTTGGAGAGTTGGCATTTGCTGCCATTCGGGAGATTGCCACCCTCTTTCAAATGCCTTGTTGTAGCGAGCGATGATTTCTGGATCTCTAAGGTACATATCGAGCATTCGCAGGATAATTGAATCTACCCGCTGGGCTAAGTGGGGATGGTGAATTTTGCCCATTGCGATCGCCACCAGAGCTTTGCGGATAAATTCTTTCCAAGATTCCATCCGCCGCTCTCTTTCAGCTTTGTCGAACTTGCGGAGGTCTGGCGGTTCTACTAAATTGCTA
The DNA here is from genome assembly GCF_036702785.1 of Microcoleus sp. AR_TQ3_B6. Taxonomy (NCBI): domain Bacteria; kingdom Bacillati; phylum Cyanobacteriota; class Cyanophyceae; order Oscillatoriales; family Microcoleaceae; genus Microcoleus; species Microcoleus sp. AR_TQ3_B6. The sequence continues at coordinate 91,170 of NZ_JAUBVJ010000016.1, forward strand.
GACCCTTGGCTGATGTCGTAATAAGCACCTTGGTCGCCCAAAAGTTCGATCGCGGTTTTGAAGGTACTGTTACCCCCGCTGCTGATGTCCATCCCGACAACAGGGATATTATTCGCCAGAGCTTCAGCGGTAAAACGCCACCCCAAAACGCTCTTGCCTGAACCAGATTCGCCAGTAATTAAAGCGCGGCTAATTTGGTTGTAGAACAAGTCAATAAAAATTGGCTTTCCGCCTCGATGGGTAATAAATTCAACTCCTTTTTTATCCAAATCGCGGGGAACTGTTAGTGGCAGAATTCCAGCAGCAGTTTCAGTGTCGAGAGTGAGGCGGCGTTCGCTCAAAAATGAACCGCTATGCAGCAACCATTTCCAAGTAATGGGCAGGCATTGCAGCCAAATATCCCAGGCAACGTTTCGCTCGCGGATGACTTTCGCAGTTCCAAAACTATTAGAGAGTACGTTACAGGCTTGGCTTAATTCTTCCGCAGTATTTCTGTACACTAAAAAGGCAACGGCTGCATTGAGGGGTACGGCTCCTTGGTAAAGTCGGCGCTGGGCGTCGAAAGATTCCTCCTGTTTAATTTCAGCGCCAATATCGCGCCCTTGCCCTTTAGTTATAGCTCTGCTGCTAGCGGCTTTGGCTCCTTTCGCTTGTCGGGCCAAGTTATCATTAATTACAAGGGAATTTCCGGCGCTAATTTCTACAATCGCTTCTGTATCGCGGACGTAGCTTGAGGACATCACCTCCCAAATCCATTTCAATTGCTGGCGTGTATTAATCCAGCCTGCGGGCGCGTCATACATTGTCAGAACAGCGCATTCTTTTCCCTTTCCCGTCAGATAGACGCGGTTGTTGCTCTTGCGGTGTTCGGGGCAGGAGGATACGCCATTCGTTCCTTCAATCAAAACTGTAGAAATGTGTTTTTCAGTAGTCTTAGTTTCGCTGAGTTGATAGCCAGAAGGCGTTTCTTCAAGTTTGACAATTTGAGGGATTTGCGGTGGTTTACTGCTGTTAAATCGCTGCCACAGCCACTCCCAAAGTTCAGATGAATTCATGGGACTGATTTCGAGGCCCATTTTGGTATTCAGGAGAATTTCCCAGCGGAGGAATCCTTGTTCAAAAGAGTTGAGTAGCAGTTTCGTGTAAAATTGCTCTCTGTAAATTCGCGTGTTGCCCGCAATGGTTTCCACAATCGAATCGCACAATTTTTTGACCCCATCAATGGCTTTGCCAATGAAATCTCTGGAGATGGTTTCGCCTTCGTTATCGGCCGTCCAAGTACAGAAAGCAATTTGCTCCCATACCTGTCTGGTACCTTGATGAGTTTGTTGGCGGAGGCGGTACTGTTCATTTCGGAGGAGTACAGATACGGGTTGGAGTTCAGCGGTGTCAGCCAATTGCTCTAACTCTTTTTGCCTCGCAGCATCGCTACTGTAACAACCGGTGCAGAAAGTGATTTTTTCACTAGGTGGAATGTCTTTCATTCCTTCTTCAAGAGAAGCTGCAAATGCCGATACTTCGTTCCTAAACAGTAGGTTGTGAAGCCCTCGGAGGCGGAATCCAAATACCAGTTGGTAGTTAGTCCCGTTATTGAGGAGCATCCCAGACACTTGCCTGCCATCTTTTTCAATTTCCACCAAACAGCAGAGGTTAATTTCATTTTGGAAAGGCATAAATTTGCTCCTTCCACCATATTGATTGGGTACAATTTTGGGCTTCAATTTGATTCGGATTTGCGAATCGTAAGGCTTGCCTTGGATGCTAGGAGGGCGCAGGGAAGAGATGGGAGAAATATAGAAGCTGTCGCCGCTGCACCACTCATCTCCGGGAGGTTTGCGGAATTTGTCAGTAAAGAGGTGGGGTTGATTTCCTGTTAGGAGCCACCAGCTTACAATCAGCCAAAGCGAGACAGTGAAGAACCAACCCAGTCCCAGGCTAAATAGACCCATCGTTAAGATGTATGCAATGACGGTCAAGAAGCACCAAGGTAGAATTTGATTGGCGGGAATAAACCCGATACTTGCTTGTTTGCCCAGGATTTTATTGACTCTGATAAAGTCTTTTTCGGGATCTCGCAAAGCCATTGGTGACTCCTTTTTCTTAGTTCCAAGAGGTCAAACTTGTAATCACTCCCAGCGGAGGAAGGTTGGGAACCAAGCCGGCTGTAGTACCGCTGCCGTCGCCGACGAACAAGAACGTTACTACGTCTATGGCAATCACAATGCCGAAGGCGAGGGCAATTTGGGTGACAATTGGACGCCAATCGTTGCCTTGCTGCGCTTGGTTGTAAGCGAATAAAGCTGCGGCGGCTACTAGCAAGAGAAATACGCCTCGAATGGCATTGAAAATTAAAACGATCGTTGATTCGTCAATAGCTGTTCCTCCTCCTGCTGCTCCAGCTTCGCTTGCTAGATTGGTCATAAACGCTTGGAGACCGCTTAGAAAGATGGCTTGTGCTGGGGTCTGAAAGTTATTCAGGAACATTGTTACTGTGATGACAGCGACAGCTAAATGCCAGAAGCGAATTTTGCTGCCCAGCAGTTTTTCGAGGATGGGAACGCTGCGGGCAATTTGCCACAGTCCGAAGAACACCAGAGATGCACAGCTAAATACGCTGACAAATAAGGGCTGGACAAGAGTTAGATAAATGGCTGCAATTAGGCAAATTGCAATGAAGGCTAAATCGGCGTTATTGAGCTTGAATTTACGCATGATTTTGCTAAAATGGCTGCGGCGTTTGTGGGTAATGCTTTGGTTAGCAACGCTGGTGCGATCGCCATGAGAGCGGTAGTTGTTGTTTAAGTAATCGTTTTGCATTGGGTTTCTCCTCAAAGTAGTTTAAGCTTGCAATTCGTCGCGGTCTTCTCGCGACTGTTCTTTGCGTTCTGGCGAGGTATAGTTGTAGTTTTTAGATGCTTGAGAATCTCTAAATTGAGTTTTTTGTGGCTCTGGGGAGCCGACTACAGCTTCCATTTCTTCAACAGCAATGTGGCACTGCCGAACGTCTGGCGGCTTTCCTTTGACCAGAACGGCATCGAACACTTGTGCGTCACCTTGGCGGGGGTCAGTTCCTATCAGTTGTTTTGACCCGTCCGGCAGATCCAGAATTTCAAATTCGTATTTGACTGCCCCGGTCGTGCCATCTTCGCGACGCGATTCTTTCCAAGGAAACACTGGATCTTTTTCCCCGCTAAAGCGTTTGGGGAAGGTGTCCTGAAACTTTTCAACTAAAGCCTGGGCAGTTGCTAGCTTGTTGTATTCTTCTTCCGACTGAGGCAATTTGAAAATGGCTTCTCTTTCTTCAGGAGTTAGTTTGTCCCGAGCCGGCTCAAATTTCCAGCGCTCGCCATTCTTGGTTCCCGAAAAAATTTCGGTATTATCGCTGCCTTTGACGACAACTTTAACTTGGTTGTTTTCAGCAGTTACATTCAAGCTGCCGCCACCATCAAAAGCAATACCCGATTGGGGAGACTGCCCCGTAGCAAAAGCATAATTGACTAAGCAATCTGCTATAGTTTCTCGCTGCTGCTGTACTTTTGTTTGAGCTACCATTTTGCTAAGAAGATCCTCTGGTTCGTTTTCCTCCTTGTCGATACTGTTAGGTGCAGTAACGGTTGGCTGAACTTTTTGACGAGTTTCTGGCACTTGTGAATTAGGATTAAATTCTGATTCAACAGGCATCTGAACGGTCATTTTATGTTCCAGTTTGTCAACGATACTTTCAAGGCGATCCAACCTCTTTGAGAGGTTGCCTAAATAGTCTTGAATTTGGTCTAACTGTTCGCTGATGCTGGTATCTTTATCGAGCTGTAGAGGTCTAGATTTCTGGGAGTTTGGGTTGAGCTTGCTCTCTAGCTCGCCAATTTTTTCGCCAATTTGAGCTGCCTTGGCTTCGGGATTGTTGATTTTAACTTTCTCGGTGGCCTTGGCTTCAATGTCGCGATCGCTTCTCTGAGGCTGACTCGTTTCCAATTCCTCTGGTTCAGTTGCAGCAGGCGGTTCTAATACCTGCTTAGCCCGTTCAGCAAGTTTTTCAGTGCGGATATCTATTGCCTCTATGCTGGAAATGACATCAGCGTGTTTAGCACGAGTCGCAACTCGGTCGGCGCGATCGTTTAATGAGTCAATTTGTTCGAGAATTTTTTCGAGTTTGTCTGCCTGTTCCTTTTCCCTCGCTCGTTCAATGTAATCAATTAGATCCCCAATACTCTTGGCTCCAAGTAGACCCATTAAAGAGACAGTTTGGACGGTTAAGCCACTTACGGTTAATCCGTTAATTTCGCTTCCCATAGAAGCGACACTTGCTCCTTGGCGATCGGTTTCTTTTAGAACAGTTTCAAGGGTGTCGAGGAAGGGATATTTTGTGTCGGGGTGTTCAGCAACTTTTTGCTTGATTTGTCCGTTATCATTCTGATTGAGAACGCGGCGATTTTTAGCTATATTGCCCAATACACCATTGGAAATAGGAGTATCTTCCTCATCAGAAAGTAGTTCTTCAATATTATCTTCTTCCTCCTTTTTTTGCGTTTTGCTGGCATTTTTTTGAGAAGCTACTGACTTTCCTAGCTGGCGTTTGGACTGCGATGACTTGCGAGGAGTTGGCGTATGGTGGCTGGGAAAGTCTGCATCTTCTTCTAAATCGCTTAAGTCATCTTCCAATTCATCATCTAGTTCTAAATCGCTTAAGTCATCTTCCAATTCATCATCTAGTTCTTCATCAAATTCTTCGCAAATGCCGTCCTCCTCTAATTCATCACTGGCATCCAGCCCGATTAAGTCCATAATTTGGGATGGAGTATAGTAATTGTTATTGTCTTTCGTTTCGACGCCAGCCTGTTTCAAATTTTTAACTAAATAGACACCGCTGGTTCTCTGGCTGGGGTCTTTTGTTAAATAGAAAACAAAGCCAGATACTTCGCCTCCTTTTCCTTCAGTAACTAAATCCATGCTGACACTAGCTTTCTGATTGCCAGAATCATTGATTCTGTCGGGTCGTTTGTTGAAGGATTCAACGAAGTTTTTGAAATCTTCCCAGTCCTCAATGCCACCTTCTTCTTGGATTGTTTCTATGGCAGCATCGAGGGTTTCCTGAATGTGTTCCAGTTTTTTGACGTGTTTGGTATCTGTGGCTGTTAGGACAGACCAAGTACGTTTTGGGGCCGAAAATTGTCTTTTGGAGTTGGGCTTAGTTGAGAGTTTTGCCGCCATTTTTTCTCACCTCCTACGAAGAAAATCGGGGTTATCATTAGGTTTGAGCTTGAACTTTCAGCAGCGCTTGAGATTGTCAAATAGGACTATTGGCTAGTTGAGCGATCGCTTCATTAGTAATCCACAAGCGGGGGTCTTTGTTCGCAGGTTTCGCTCAAAAGTTCTCTCCTGACTTTGCCTCTTAGTTCTTGGTGATATTCGCCTAGCATTCTGCTGAGTTTTTGCAGAAGTTCTAGACTTTGTTTAGGTAACTTTCCTGCTTTTACGGCTGTTTCTACACCCCGGGTCATTTGGCAAATGTGCGTGCTCATTATTCGCAGTTGGGCACAAGTTCCTTCATTGATAGCGGGAACTGTGCGGTCAAGGCTAAAAGCGCGTTTACGCAAGTAGTCAGACAGGCTTTTTTCACCTGATTCTGCGGCACGTTTCACTAAATCTGCCTTTTCAAAGGTGGTTAGGCGCACTCGGACTACTTCAGTCTTTCCGTTGGGTTTGGAAAGTTTGTTTTTGGGGAAAGTTGCAGTTGTAAGCACATCAATTTTCTAGGGCTAACTAATGGTTTATCAAGGCTAAGTTGAACAGCAAGGGATTAGGTCAGAGCGATTGTTGGCATCACAAGTTAACTTAATGCTGAGCAACCGATGTTCGCTACAATTTTTTGAACCTTGATGGCAAGGTTTGAGCGGTGATTCATCCATTGCTTTTATTGATTCAATTTTCAGCAATACTGTTGGAGATGAGGCTGTTTCTTTCGGTTTATGTTTTGTTCGGTCACAAGTCGCATTAGTGAGAAGTGACCGGAGCAGTTTTTATCATCCATATGGCTGATTCGAGGGTGGATACTGCTGCCTGGATTGCTTGTAGCCAATGAAATTGTCAAAGTCGGACATTGTTGTATGGAAGCCTGCAAATTACATCATTGTTGAGCATGGTTTGCAGCCCATCTTGCTTATTTGTTGAGGACGGCTCTTAGTTTGCGATCGCCGTCGCTCAACAAAGTCTTAATATTTTTTGCGGGAAGTTTAAGCAAGCCTGAGTTGATATTCCCAGAAGAATCGCTCTGTGTTATCCCGGCTGCGACACAGGTATTTCCAAATGTCCAAGTCTGTGTCCATTACTAGGCCCATGACGATATAAGATTCGTCGTTGGTTTTCACCGTATCCCCAAATTTGAAATCCGGTTGCACCCAATGGTCGGGCAGGGCGATCGTATTCGCTTCAGGGCCGATTGCATGGGTTGGATGCGCCATTTCAGGGGGCGCGTAGTGTTTTTGTGGCATTCGGTCAATTTTAAAAGCAAGTGAGCGCCCCAATACTGGCGGTAGCCAGAGGAAAGGTATTCGTCAGCTACTTGTGCTGAAGCGAAGATATGTCGTTGCCCTTTGCACAAATTCTGATAAGTGGGCGATTTACTCGTTTTTACCCTTTTACCCTTGTTGTACGTACATTTGACATGGCTTGCTATGCGACTAGCACACTAACTAGGAGGATTTAAGAGGTGTCGGAGTACAAAAAATCTATTAAAAAGCAGCGAAAGTTAATTTAATTTAATTAATATTTGTGAAATTTGGAGGAAAATTTAGGAAATATTAGGGAGAAGTAGGAGAAATTAGGGAATATTAGGAAATATTAGGAAACAGAAGGGTTAAAATATAAAGCTTTTTGTGGCTTTCAGTAACAATCGTGAGCTGTTCTTTCTCACAAAAAGTTGCACCCTCTGTGTGGAGGATGCAACTCGCGCTTATTGCTGGTGGGTATTACTTCTTAGAAGAACCTGACCTTTGTCGTAGCTGTAACATCAGTGGGGTTAGTACCTGAACCAGTGAGGCAACAGAGCGGATTAAGATAGCGATCGCTAAAATCAGTCCCGTTTCAGTACCCCAATATTGTGGCGGTATAGTTGGTTGGATGTCGGTTGGTATCGTGATCGTTGGTTCACCTGTGCGGATAGGCGGCACTTCGGGTAGAGTTACTGTTCCAGATAGGTCAGTGTGGGTAACTTGGGGTTGAGACATTGATTAACTCGTCCTTCAAAGCTTTACACTCTCATCTTCCGAAAGTGCTGACTGAGCGTATGTTTGAGCATGACCGACCTGATGACTGACTTTTGACTGATTTCTAACGGTTAGTATAGAAACAGTTATATGAGTAGTTTTACTGAAGTAAGCTATGTTGCGATCGCTCAGAGTTTCTGTAAGCAAGATCCAAAGAGTCAAAGAGGCTCTTAAGCGGAATGGGCTACGCCAGACAGACTTAGGTAGAGAGGTAGGGGTTTACAGTCGCTCCACAGTTGTCAACTTCGTCAATGGCAAACCTGTTAGTTATGATAATTTTTTAGAATTTTGTAACAGGTTAGGGCTGGACTGGCAAGAAATTGCTGAGTTAAACACTCCAAGCCAAGATGATCTGGATTCTGCTCCGCCACAAGGTTTTTATGCCTATGATGATGCTTGGGTAGGTCGAGAGCAGCTTGTAGCCGAACTGGGTCAGAAGCTTCGCGGGCCATGTCGCCTGTTACTCATCTTGGGACTTACCGGAATTGGGAAAACCGCTTTGGCTGAAAAATTAGCGGTGGAGTTGCAAGACTGGTTTGGTGGAGACTGGAAAAACAGGTTGCGGCGAGCGAACTTTGATAATGAGGACAAAGCTACAGATTTTGCTAGTGTTGCGGCTAGATGGCTGGAGGAGTGGGGAGAAAAACTTTTACCAGAGGAGAAAAAACCAGAACTATTATTGTATAGGTTAGCGAAATACCTGCGGGAGAATCAGGTGTTAATACTAATTGATTCGCTCGAAAGACTGCTGACAGGAAATGAAGCAGAAGGCTGGGGTGATTTTGTTGATAATTGGTGGGATAAATTCTTTTTAAACTTATTGTCAGCAGAATCTTGCAACAGTCGTTTAATCATCACTTCACAAGATTTGCCAGTTAAGTTGGTAGATTCCCGTTACCGAAATTTCTGGCATCGCCAAATCTTATATGGATTAACTGACTCAGAACAGGTTGCCTTATTCGAGACAACGGGGTTAGATGTGAGTGAGGATTCACCCGATAGACCCCTGTTATTGCGAATTGGAAAAGCTTACAAAGGACATCCTCTAGTGTTACGGGTAATTATTGGGGAGATTTTGAGTGAGCCGTTCAATGGGGATGTGCAGGCATACTGGAATGATGAGCGCGAAAATACAAGCCAAAAGATAGAAGAAGTAGAAAAAGCTTTAGCGGAAGCAGAGCAAGGAAAAAATATGGGAGAAAAAGATGAATGGGAGTTACATAAGCTAACTCGGCAAGTGCGAGACCAAGTAAATAAACAAAAATTGCAAAAAGCATTTAATCGCTTGGCAAGAGATGTGAAGGATGCTTACATTTTAATTTGTGCAGCTTCGGTGTATCGCGCTCCAGAAAAAGAAGAGTATTGGCTGAAGCATTTAGTTCATTGGCTGAAGCGTTTAGAACAACAGGAGTGTAGTAAGGAACGGTTAATTAGAGCTATAGAGGAACTCGATAATCGCTTTTTGGTTGAGGTATCGTTAAACCACAATAAGAAGCGGGTTTTAGGACAGCACAATTTGATTCGTAGTGTGGGGATCGAACATCGTAACCAATTATTGCAAAGTTTCAATACGGGAGAGCAAGCAAAATGACCAATAGTTTGAAAGAACCTGGTAAATTGCTGTATGCTAGTTGGAGCTTCAACTTAGATGAAGTAGCAACTGAGCAACTTGACCATTACATAGCAGTAGAAAATTTTCTTACTGATGAAGATGAACTACCGCTTGATGTAGAGAATTTAGAAAAGGTGAGTCACTATCTGGAAGCATTTCACCATCTTTGTGAAGTGGAAGATTGGGAAAAAGCCAGTGAAATAATTTCTTTCCCTCTTGATACATCCACTCAGGAAGATTTAGACAATCAACTACGAAGTTGGGGATACTCGAGTAAACCACTTGAACTTTACAGCAAACTTTTAGGTAAGTTAACTCCCAGATGGAATGCTATTTGCTTGAATGGCTTAGGCATTGTCAATCATGATTTAGGTAACTATCATCAAGCTATTGATTACTTTCACCAATGTTTATCAATAGCACGAGAAATCGACGATCTTGCGGGAGAAAGAAAAACTTTGGGTAATCTAGGCAATGTCTACGATTCATTAGGGGATTATCAACAAGCAATTGATTACCATCAAAAGAGTTTGACCATTGCAAGAGAACTTAACGATCGTGGTGGTGAAGGAACAGCACTAAGCAATTTGGGTAATGCCTACTTCTCATTAGGAAATTGCACCCGTGCCATTGAATACCATCAGCAGGATTTAACTATAGCTAGGGAAATGGGTGATATTCAGGGAGAAGCAATGGCACTGAGTAATCTTGGTAATGCATATCACACTTTAGGTAACTACCGCCAAGCAATTGATTACTACCAAGAAAGCTTAATTATTGCCAGACAAATTGACTATCTTGCAGGCGTTGAAATAGCATTGGGTGGATTGGGCAATAGCTACGATTTCCTTGGTGAATATGACCAAGCAATTGAGTATCATCAACAGAGTTTAACTATTGCTAAACAAATTGGTACTTGCGAAGGAGAAGCAATGGCATTGGGTAATCTTGGTAATGCATATCAATCTCTTGGAGAATACCAATTAGCTATTGAATATCATCAAAAGGGTTTGAAAATAGCACAACAAATTGGCGATCGCTCAACTATTGCTATGGCGCTAGGCAATATCGGCATTGCCTACTGTTCTATAGGTGACTATTGTCAATCAATAGAGTCTCACAAAAAATGTTTGAAGATTGCCAGAGAGATAGGAGATCCTTTAACAGAAGGTAGCGCATTAGGTGGTTTAGGTAATGCCTATTCTTCATTAAACAAAAAGCAAAAAGCAATGAGTTGCTATCTTAAATGGTTAAATATTTCAAGAAATACTAACGATCGCTTTGGGGAAGGAGGAGCACTATGTAATTTGGGTAGTACGCAAATTGCATTAGAAAAATATTCAGAAGCAATGGAAAACTTGAAGGAAGCACTAAATATTTTTAGAGAAATTGGCGCTCGTTACGATGAGATTGTAGCTCTTAATAATTTAGTAGATGTTTGTCAAATACAAGGTCTTGATGAATTAGCTTATCACTTTCGTATGGAGGCATTAAAGTTATCAACAATTAAGGTTTAATTTAATTAGATATTTTATTAATAAAATCCCAAATAATGACTAACTCAAATACGCCCAGTCAATTGCTAGTTTCTAGATTGGAAATTAATTTAGATGAAGTACCAATTGAGCAACTCGACCATTATATAGCTGTAGAAAATTTCCTCAATGATGAGGAAGAACTACCTCGTGATGCTGACAATTTAAAGAAGGTACAGAAATATTTGGAAGCATTTCACCATATTTGCGAAGTAGAAGACTGGAAACGAGCCATCGCAATCAGCTCGATTCGCATTTTTTTTAATGAAGAATTACACAATCAACTATTTAGCTGGGGATACTATCCAGAACTAGCTGAACTTTACAACAAGCTGTTAAACACTCCTAGTCCAGAATTAAATACTACTTTCTTATATGGTTTGGGCAATTTACATTATGCTAAAGGGGACTATCGACAAGCGATTGACTTTTATGATAAGTGTTTGAAGGAATCTCAAGGAATTAAAGACTTTCAAACAGTGGGTGCTGCTTTGAACAGTCAGGGGCTTTCTCACTTCCGGCTGGGAGGCTATGATAAAGCCATAAATTGCTTTCAGCAGCGTTTGGTTATTGCATGGGAAAACAACGATTATCAGGGAGAAGGTGCTGCTCTGAATAACTTAGGACTTCTTTATTCTACACAAGGTAAGTACCGCAAAGCAATTAAGTATCAAAACCGTAGTCGGGAAATACTACACATAATCGGATACCGCTCAGGTGAAGGTAATGCACTGGGAAGTCTGGGAACTTCTTACGCTGGATTAGAAGGTTATGAGAAAGCAATTGAGTGCCAGAAGAAATATTTAGCCATTATGCAAGAAATAGAAGATTGTCTGGGTGAGGGAGATGCTTTGGGGAATTTAGGAACTACACTAGCCAAGCTTAACCGAAATTCTGAAGCTTTAGAATATTGGCAGGCAGCCTTAGCGATTTATAAAAAAATTGGTTCTCGTTCCAGTGAGGCTTTAATCCTCACGAACTTAGCCACTCTATATCAAATATTGGGTGATACTAAACTGGCGTATGAGTGTTGTGTTCAAGCTCTAGCAATAGCCACCGAGTTAGACATCCCGCTAGCGAATGAGTGCCAGGAGTTGAAAAAGATATTAGAGCTAATTTATAAAGTAAATCATAAATACCCAAATGTCTTACATGAGATGCAGCAAGGAACAGCAAACTAGAGTGATTGAGAAACTGAGTAATCACTTTTTAGTTGAGGAATCATTGAGTCATAATAAAAAGCGTCTTTTAGGTCAGTACAATTTAAAGTAGTGCTGGATGTGCATAAAATTATTCCAACAATAAGAATTATTCGCAATAAGGTTTACCAAATCTGCTCGAAAGTAGCAATAAATAGGAAACAACAGGAATAAATAGGAAATACTAGGAAAAAGCAGGTAAAAAATGCACAAAATTACCTACTTTTTTAACCCACTTTTTTCGGCTTCGCGTCGGTACAAGCAGTCGGTTGGCACGAGCGTGCAGGCAAATGTGTGACAAACGGGTGACAAGACTCAATGGAAAATTTTCCATTGGGCCTTGCGCGATCGCCCTCAAATCCCCAACCCCCTCCACTTAACTAAACCATTTCCAACTCCCTCGGTTTTGATTCAGGCGCAGGCGCGAGAGTAGGCCGAGACTGGGACAAAGCTTTTTCCCGTTCCACCATCATCTCTTGGAAACGAGCCGCAGCTTGCTCTGTCAGAAGAATTTGAACCTCCCCGGTGTTAACGTTGGCTTTAAACACGGTGCGCTTGGACTCGTTTCTGACAAAGCAATCCCCATTCGGCTGTACGTAAGCCGTCCATTGGTTGTCGCCAAACTTGAAGTGTTGGGTACTCTCGGAAGGAAGGTGCGATCGCCGTTGCTTGTATGTTTCCGACACGACGCTAAAGAGCGTGTCTTGCAGAGAAAGCCGCCAGTTGTCAGCTTTAGCGTTAGTGGTGTCGCCCTTTCCGTTATTAACTGCCGTTTCTGGTTTTGAAGCAGGTTCTTGTTGGAATTTTGGCGGTTGGTACGTGCTACTGTTTTGAGCGATTCCGTTTGGGCGGATCGCTGAGCGAATCGCGTTTCCCGCAGGCTTCGCCAACTCAGAACTCTGAGATACTTCAAGTGAATCGATCGCGGGCAATTGAATATCAGGCAACCGAATCGATTCGCGGTCAACTTTCAGCATAACTGACCTGCCGCCTTTGTCGGGGGAAAGCGTCGCCTCAAAAGTGGTTCCAGGGGGCAACTTAGGACTTTCGGGGGAAAATGTACCCAAGTTTTTCCCGTCCAACTGGATAATGGGAGTGCCTTGAAATCGGTAATATTTCTCGTGAGTGGGAGGTAAGTCTATCGTTCCCACTTGCAGAGTTACTTTCCGATCCTTCCATTTTGACTTGGAGAAATCTTCCTTTGAGTAATCGTTATCGGGATGTTTGACATTGACTACTTCTATTTGATTTACCCGATAATTTGACAAAGCATGGGAGATTTCATCCATGAATAATTTGTAGACAAGTGCGCCTCTACCTGCTTTATCTTGAGACTCAATCCACCGACAATCGACGGGAGGGACGATGAGGAGTCTGGTTTCATTACCGGAGTAGTTGGTTACTTTCAAAGAGTCGGTGTCGATATGGTCGTTGGAATTATCTCCATATTTGGCATCTAGTTTCGCCACCATGCTCTGGGGTAAGTTTTTGAAGGCGAATTCAACTAACGGCAATTCGGGATGAGCAGTAGCTTCATATTCAATCCCTTTGCTATCGAGTGCGTCTTTCCATTGGTTAGGAAGGTCAATGGTTCGGCCGTCTTTAGTTTTCACTTTCTGGAAAGGAACTTGCAGAACGTAGACATCTCGCGGCAAGGCTTCGTGCAGCAATTCGTAGTCTTCTTGGAGGGAAAAGGTAATTTCCAATTTCTCTGCCACCTTCTGGCAGATTGTCCGGTGTTTGCTCAGGTTATCGGAAGTATGGGTAGCTTGGAATAAGGCATGAGCAGCCCTGGTTTTTCTTTCAAGAGTATCCCAAATTTCGTCAATCTCCGCTCGATAACTGTCATAAAGTTTGCCCATTTCCTCTTTGCGAGTTTTGATATCGCTGCCAGTGCGATCGTAGATAATGCTTTTGTCCTCTTGAAAGCGCTGCACCAGGTCTTTCGCCCATTGTAATTCGTTTTCTTCCCAATGCAGGTCATTTTCTTTGCTGTGTCGGTACTCGATTCCTCTCTCTACTAAGGCATTTTTGTACTCATAGAAAACGTGCAATTCCTTCCCTTCTTTTTCATACTCAATGCCTGCTGCATCCAGTTGCTGGCGATTGTCTTTCGACACGATTAAATGAGCCGGAATTGGGGGAAGAATGTGCTGAAATTCATCTCGGTTGCGGTGGATGAGCCGCGTCTGTTCCCAATAAGGGTTAACGGCTTCTTTGGCTAGGACGTAAACAGGATTGGGAAAGTCGGCAGGCATGGGAAATTGTTTGTACAATCGATCGTCTCCTTTGTACTGGAAAAAGTAAATGCAGCTTTTGTGTTTCTCGCACCATTCATCTACTTTTTCTAGTAAAGTATCGGGATTTAAACCTGTTTTCTCTTTCACTTCTTTGGCATCTTTACCCCGCAGCGAGTTTTTCTGGTAGTCAACTTCGTACTGTTCCATGATGCTGAGAGCAGCGATAAATCGCTTTTGCTGCTTGAGAAATAGCTTTTCATCTTCGCCGGGGTTGGGGAGTGCTGCTGCTACTTTGCCAATGGCTAAGGCGACGATTCCGACTTCATTTTGAGAGCTGGCAACTCCAATTTGTTCTAGGGTGGTAAATTTGCGTTGACCTGCTTTAACTTTACCTTCTCTGACTTCGGGGTCGTCTTCTCGATACCGAGCTTTAGTATAGGGAACTTTCTCCGCTTGTACCACTTCTCCGAAGTCAAATAATCCGTCTTGTGCTGGTAAGATTTGTTGGGCAATGTGAGGGATTTTTCGAGTTTCGATGCCAAACGGTTCGTCACCGTCAAAGTCTCCTTGATGGAACTTTTCTAAGTCTTTGGGATTGAACCAAATTACCCCTTTGATTTTCGACATAACAGCACGGGTTTCCTCTGGAATATTTTCCAGGTTTTTTGCGTGTACATTTTGATATATCCTCAGACCATCTTTGTTGAGAATTGGGAATCGACCTTGAACGCATTCTCCTTCTTCTAAATGGTTAGCGCAAACCGTGCCTTTGGGTAAATCTTCGCAGGGGAGAGCCATTGCCGAAGTCATTGATAAAGCTCCCCTGGTTGCCAGATTTCGCCATTTGGATGCCAGCCACCTTTCTGCCATATTGGTGAATTCGGGACTGCCTATCATCAGTCCGAATTTATCGGCTTTGAGCATCTGGATGTCCTGTCTTTCCCGCTTTTTATCCTCGGTACCTTCCTCGCTGTCACCGTTAATTTCGTCGTCACTTGTAGTTGATAATTTTTCCTGCTGTTCTTTAAGTCTTCTTTCGTTCAAACGCGCTAAAAATGCTTCACGCTTGTCATAATCTTCAATCATCGCTTGGCGCAATTTCATGGGGTCGCGTTGCAGTGCTGCCAGTCTTTTGGCTTCGGCTTTAGTTGTTGGTACTAAGTCTTGCCTTTGGGCTTCTTCGTCGAACCAAACTCCAGTAGACTGCCAGCTTGTTTGGGTGATGCCGATTTGACTGTTTTTGCGGTTTCCAAGGATGGCTTTGGGTAATTCATAATCGCCACAAAGAATGAGTTCTTTTAGTTGTTTTTTATTGATCCCTTTGATGCTGGAACGGTCTAAAATAAGTTGAGGTTTGTTCCCTTCAGAGTCGGCTAATGAGCCGAGTAAATTGTCATCGGGACGGAGGGTTCCTTTAGCCAAAAAGCTGACTTGGGGTGTGGATTCTGTATTTTCTGTATTCCAACTGCGTAGCCAAGCGAAACGAAATTGACTGGCTCGATTTTTCTCGCCGCCGATGCTTTTGAGTAATTCGGAACTGATTGCACCGTGACAGTCTCCGGTTCGATATTTAGCATATTGCGGGTCGGTGAAATCAACAATTTTTACTCGCAGGTGGTCGCATTCTGATACGCCGGACATACAAGTGCTGACTAGAAGGGAACCGTAGCGACAGGCAGTGTCTTTTTCGGTTACGAATAAGTCTCCTATCTTTTTGGCTAGGGTTTCGTCACCAAAATAATAGCTGTTTCCAGATTGAAATATCATGCGTCGCTTGATGCCGTCTACTGGGTCATGGATGCTGGCGCGTAATTGGCTAGGATCTGGATTGGATTTGTCAAGTTTGACAATCATTAATGTCTTCAGTTCCTCTGGTTGAAATATTGCTTGCAAAATCGAGTGGCGCAGGATTTCTGGGTTGTTGAAAAATTTTCCTACATTTCGACCTTTGGCATCAGTGTAAGCGGCATCGAAAACGGGAATCTTGAGTCCTTGTTCGGTAACAACTGTGGCGACCATGAGTTGATTTCTCCCTAGAATTGAGGTGTTAGAATAGGAATTGTTGAAACAGTTGGTAAGGCAGGTAAGAAAAGTCTATCTAAGCCTTAACAGGTTGAAACTCGGTCAAGTGTTGACCGTTGGAAGTGTTTTTGAGGTGATTGAAATGGAACTAAAGGTTGATACAATTGTTAATCCGGCTCTGTTTGAAGATGAAGATACTGAGCTGGTGGAATTGACGATCGCTCCTGAAGATGAGGATAAATACCCATTCGTGCGTCCCAGCAGTGCTCCTGCGGATTTGATGGACAGACCGGGGAGGGTTATTGAAGAATGGGAGAATATGGACTTCGACGAGCGAATTCAGGCTGACCCTACATATATCGATAGGGTCTAGGCGTAGGGGGACACATAGCAGAGGCATGGGGTGTTTGGTTCGATGGGGCGGCGGTAGCCGCCCTGATATGGCCTCTTGGTTTGGCTATGCCCAATGGAAAATTTTCCATTGAATAAGCAGTTGCGGTGGGACAGTTTGCGACCAAACGTTCTTTGGAGAGTTTTCATGCAGGTTTGATTGTTTAGGTTCCTGCTCATCGTGAATTTTTACAACAAATTCGCTTGTAGGCATAGGAAATATGAAGCAGTTCGATTAGGTATTGGCTTAATAGGGTAGGAGTTTTTACTTTCCTAATTGCAGCACTATTTCCTTAATTAGAAATTCATTGCCGATTCAAAGACTGGGCGGAGACAATTGTGCAGTAGCTCAACTGACAAAGGGTGTGTGGGTAGTGCTTCTAACCCGTCATCATATTGCACATAATCCCCAGGGTATAAGATAGCTGCATATTGAACTACTCGCACCCCACCAACTCCACGAATGGCATCTCGATAGCTGTGCATCTTGTCAATGTCCTGTTTGAGAGGAACTTTACAACCTTCTCGCCACTCCACCTTGTACTTTGGATCGAATAGATAGATGCTAGGAACCTGACTAGATGGATGCTTTACTTCGACGACAATATCTGGGCGCTGCTTAAAGCTAATGCTGTAGGTAGCTGCACTTCGGTCGGTTTCAAAGGTACGCTCTGGGGTAAGCGTCACCGATACTCCAGTCTGTGGATGAACCAGTTCTACTGCTATTTCTCCGTTTGGTAGCACCACCACCAACTCGTTGTCAATCGGGCGCGTCAACCGATTGTGCTTTAACCGATATCCTTGCTCTGCTGCAACTTTCAGCAATACTTTGATTACTTGAAGTGTTCCCCATAGTTGATACAGGTATGGTAGATTCTGCAACGGCACATCCAGCGCCGATTGATCCAATCGGACTTCGATCTGTCTGCAAAACTCCAAAAAGCCCTCTAGGACTGCCCGGTAAGCAGGACGCTTTAGCAAGACCATTGTCAACTGGTTGGTCAAAGACTGCGGTAAGCTGACTTCCGAGAGAAACTGTGCTTGTCTCTTAGCCTTTTTTAGGCTATTTACCAAATTCTGTAGCTCTGGGATACAGTCGCTGTAATCATCGCCGGATGTCAGCAACTTTTCTAGTCGCAGCAATCGCCGCTCAACTTGATGCACGTACAACTTCACCAGACGGTTTTCATACACATCCAACGTATGCTCTACCCGACAGTCGAGGACACGCACTGGTTTACCAAATTTGTCCAGATTGTGGCCCCCCATTGCCTGCGGTAATCCACTGATGGAAAGCCGTCGTGCCTGAGCCTGCGGAACCCATACCTCCTGCGATCGCAGAACTTGATGGGGGTCAAGTGCTAATTTTGGTAAAAGACTTTGCAATCCGGGTCGTTCCTCTGTACCCAAAATCGTTCTTCGTAGGCGGTTAAGTTCCTCTGCTACTGTCGTTTCCTGTGGCGTTCGGAACACTAAATTGCCAAATGCTCCAACCTGCTGTAGTGCCACTGCCACTGCTGCTGGTAATCCCATTGATAAATCGCTTAGCAGTTGAGTAAAGGCATCCAGTGTAATCTTCTCCGGTAGAACCGTGACGATCCGCTTTTCAACTGTACTTCCACACTCTAAGCGCAACTGATAATAGCCAGGGTCTGACCGTTCCCACTCTGCAACTATGCAATCCTGCTTTTGGATAGTGCGCAGTTGCACATCTAGCTGACGATCTTGCCGAAACAACTTTACCTGTGACCGCTGGTCAGGTGGCAACCGCACTTCGATCAGCGCTGGTTGCCACTCTTTCGGCACCTCCAAACTCTTGCCCTCGAAGTCGCGAAACCCTAACTTACTGGAAGTATGAAGTGAATCCATGTGCTTTAAATTTATTCAGCATATCTTCGGCTTTCATACGGCTCAGTTCCAAGCTATTGCTCTTTGCAATCTCTAAAAACTTTTCTAATGCTTCTCCAACACGGCTATCTACTCCTTTAAACTTAGGCAATACCTTCTGGAGCAACTGTTCATCCAAGGCATCCGTCCACGGCCCACTCTCTTCTTCAGCTTGTTTCACGTAAGTCACTATCTCACCTACGACCCGGAATGCAAACGGCGCAACAGAGTGAACAGCATCCCAGACCTGCATCAGTACGTCAGCACAGCCCTTATCACAAGCTTTTTCTTTTAGATAATCCACCAACTGCTTCTGATCAACAGTCAACTCAATTAGTTGGGCGCGGTCGTAAACCTTATCAGCAAATCCATGAGTTGTCTCATCCACATTGACTGTACCAATAAAATAAAGGTTTGGTGTCAATAATAGCTCGCGCTTCCCTATTTCTTGATTTGACCCTAGCTCAATCGGTGCGGTTGTCTCTCGCATTCGCACTTCCATTGCAGACAGAAACTTTGCAAAGTAGTACTCTACCCTCGCTAAATTCATTTCATCTAAAACTAAGTGATAAGGCTTTGGTAGTCGCCCTTCCTCTTGTGCCTGTTTGTATTCCGTCTCCGCTGCTGTCAAAAAGTGGCTGAAATCCGTATCATGGTACTTCTGATTAATCGGGTTGAAATATCCTAACAAGTCTTCATTAGTTGTCCAGTTGGGAGCCACTGGGACTAATTGGTACTTTGCATTTATCGCTTCTGCATACGCCTTAGTCAACCAGGTTTTTCCTGTCCCGCTAACCCCGGACAAAATGACGAAATTTCGAGTGTTTAGTGCCAAATGATAACGTCGTAGCAAACGATCGTCTATCCGAAATCCCTGTGCAGCAATTCGTTGTTTGATGTCCTCGAAATCCTCTAAAGATGTAGTCAGATTCCCATTCTCAGTCCATCCTGGCAACCCTTTATATAATAGCAGCTCGTCTCGTTTGTTCGAGTCAAATACTGCTTCAGCAATCACTTGGTGAGAAAAACTATGTTTGATAGAAGATTCATTTTCCTTTAGATCCTTGTAGATATTTAACGCTTTATCAGATGCTTCCTTTGTGCCTCTGTCCCAGGGGGTCTTCATCAGGTACTGATCTGATACTCGGTAATAGGAGTTCTTTAGTTCCTGCGGGACGCCATCATGCTCTGATGCTTTAATTTCAGTTATTTTTCGATCTCCAACAAACGGAAAACACAGCTTCGATGGAGACGACTTTGAAAAAGCACATACCCGCCAGCCTTTGAAGTCAAGGGTCAATAACCACTTGCTGCAATACAAAGGATTCTCTTCTGAAACCTGCATAATCTTTATATAGCGCGAATCTTCAACGCTATTCACACCTGCTGGTTTGAGCGCCTCCAGAAGATGGCTGGGGTCAATGTGGGGACCACGTTCGATGCTCAAACAGAACTGTGAGTCGTCTGCCTTATTAACACCTAAGAATTCTAGAGTGTGTTTTAAGAATTCAAATGCTTTCTCTGCCTCTTCCCTAGTTGAGAAAATTTCTGAAAACGGCTTTACCAACATAAATAAATCATAAATAGGAACTAGCTGTAGTATTCCCTCTGTCTTTTCCAAAGTCTTGATATCAAGCTTTAGATTTCAATGCCACAGTGACCGACTGCTGGGTAATATAGACCGATCGCGCCGTCCCACTCTCCAAATCAAAATAGGTCGCAAACCGCTTGAGATTGCCCGCAGCCATCCGGTACAAATAATCCGCCGCCTCAGCCGCCACTCGAACATTCACGCTTTCGCTCTGCACATTCAGCACTGCCATCTCAGCACAAGATAGATTATTTGTCAACTCTTCAGGTTTCGGTTTCAAAAGGTCAGGAGCCAGGAGCATCGGAGATGGCAGCCTAGCACATCCCAGCCCCCCAAAATTATAGAACTCCGAGTCAGTTTCCAAAGAACTGCCCAGCAAAATTTGTCCGGCTGCTGCATGATTTCCGCAATCCAGATACCACACGCGGGGAATTTCAGAACGGCTGTAAAATTGGTTTAACTCCAGAGCCTGATTAATTGCCGCTCTCCCGGCTGCCGTGTCCACGCACCCCACCAGGATGGTCAGTTTGTCGTAGGCGTAGCGGATTAGCTTGGGGTCAAATACCTGCACGAAAGCCGTCGTGTCAACTCCCCAAGCGATAGAGTATCTCAACGCTAGAGCCTGCGCCTTGGGCAGTCCAATTTCCTTATCGCAGAAAGCTTGCCTGCTGATGTTGGCTTCTTCAACTCGATCGGGATCTGCGATCGCAAATTGCACCTTTTTCCCCGACTTACCCAAACTCCGTGCCAGTCGCGCAATATGGTAAGACAGCCAAGAACCCGTTCCTCCCGCCCCAATTAGCCAAAAATCAATCGAATCAGCTTGTCTGACAATCAAAGGCGAAGCTTCCAAATAATCATAATTAAACATGGGGTAAATCTCCAAATCTTGTTTACAATTCGATTGGGTCATCTAACAAAGATGGCGCAACAGAACTGGAGTAGAATTTATCAATCAAATCGTCTTTTTCTCCACCAACTGTGACATCTACAATGAAACTCGGTAATTCAAATATCCAGTCAGCCGGAACGTGCCAGAACTGTCGATAAACTCCCACGCGGCAAATAATTTCAGCGCTCGATTCAGTCACTCTCCCTAAAACTACGAAAATGCGGAAACCCCCTTCATCTGCATCATCTGCACCTGAGAAGAAAGCTGCCATCCGATTGTGCGAATGTACCTCTACAGTGGCGTTAATGTACGAAGAATCTAAACCGTATTCAATTGCTCTACATTTAGCAGAACTTTGCGTTTGCTCTGGAATTACGAGCCGCCATTGTCCTTGTTCCTGATGAATGTGGAAAGTGATTTCTAACGGTGGTTCTGCAAGCGCGGCGATACAACTCTCTTTCCACATTTGCATGAGTATCTGCTGAGGGATTCGTCCGGGAGTTAATCGGACTAAAGGCTCAATCGGTTCTAATCCTCTGATTGACGCGGTAAAATTTTCCACCGGAATTATCACTTCTAACCCCCGTCTAACCGCTCTAACAAAGATGCCATTGCTGCCAATCAGATACTCGAACATACTGCTAGAGTGAAACGGCAGATTGTCTCCGAGTTTGACAACCTTATAATCGACAATTTCTAAGTTGTAGTGATTCAGTTTAGGTGGTTCAATCATCAGTTATTGCTGAAACTAATTTGGCAATTGTTTGGTTCGTGCTGACTAAATCTTTAACTGGGTAAGATGAACGTTTAACTGCTTTTTCGAGCTGCAAGCGCACGTCACTGGGTTGCGCCCTAGATTTGCCGTCACTCAAATGTCCGTTGAAGGGACTAGAGATGAACAATTCCCAAGCTTTTTTAATAGTATTGGGCGAAGCTACAGGGGGTTTATTATCTCCCCAGCAGATGCGTCCACAGGGTTGATAGGAATGCAAATAGACGTTGGGCAGCGGAACGTGAAAAGCATCTGCTTCCGGGTCAAATTTAGAGCCTTTAATTGCCCAAACCCAGTAATCAAATTTCAACCCCAAGAACACCAATGCTGGTAAAGCAACCAAGTGCTTTGATTCCAACAAATTTATTTCGTGTTTCTGAGGTAGCACGAATCTGATTGTCCATTCCCCGGCGCTGCCAGTTCCCCAGCGTACTATCCCCGATTCAGGGTTTATCCAACCCGAATCAATGGGTGTATTGGCAAAAGCTGCTCGCAGAGTTGCTGGAGACAGGCATTTGTACTTGGAACTGTCCCCCGATTGATAGTGAAAAATGTAAGTACCGCCCTCAATAAAGAGAAGTTCGGCTTGAATAGTGGACAATTTTCGGGGGGCAACCTCCAGTAACTCTCGAATTATTTCAGATGTAATGTCAGATTCCATAATGCTAAGAGTTGCGAGAAATTGGTGTTAGGGTCGGATTCAATCCAGTCAATTAATTCGTCAGCCTTATCTAGTAACTGAGTGGCTTTCTTCCATTCACTTGTTAGGAAGTGAATCTCTTCAATCTTCCAAGGTCTTGATTCAAAATTACGATTCCAATAACTTTCGCAGCAAACACTTTGGTCTAGCCAAATATTGCCCGTTTCTAAGTCAAGGAGTGCTAAGGCTATAGGCAAATCGCTGATAGGAGGTGCAACGCGACGGGCTAATCTCTTGAGAAGTTTGAAGTTAGTTTTTTCGGGATGTGCAATGTCTTTCAAGCTGTATCCAAACGTACATTCGTACCAGGATTCTCCTTCATCGCCTGCTACCGATTCCAACCACCACCGACCTGACTGCGAAAGCGGCAGTAATATCTGCCATCCGCTTCGCAATGCGTCAATTCCTTCTTCATGCTCTTGCCAGTCTACTCCTTTGGGTGAGACAGGAATTTGATAGAGGCGCTCTTCATAAGCGCCCTCTAAAATTATGTCGTCAATCGGAAATAAATGTTCGTTAACTAGCGAAATAAACTCCAATTCCTTCGGACTGTGATTTTCATCTTCCGAGTAGAGTTCTGATTGGCTTTTTTCCCATTCCAAAGGAAACAATTGTTGATAAAGACTGAGTAGTTGATAGGTGTTCAGTTTATCTAACAAATAATCGGTTGCTGATTTAAAGTCGATGATTGGTTGGCACTGCTGTAATATTTGCAGAGCGGATTTAGCATTCCAAATTGCAGCCATATTAAAACCCCATTGGAACTGCACCAGCTACAGAGCGACTATTTAACAGTCGTTTCTTGGTTTGCTCAACTGCTCTCACGTCGTCTGTCCCTTTTGAAATAGCTAACTCAATAGCTTTTACCATTTCTTTCATAGTCGCGCTATCGAGTTCGCCAGAAAGCTCTAACCGTTGTAGTTTCCGGCACATAGATAGTGCTGGATTGACTTCCTCTGGTGCATTGATGAGGAATTCTAAAGGAGTCATTTTCATGGTTATTTTACTCCTTTAGAGCCGTTGCGTTTGGCTATTGTAATTAATTCTCCAGGTTTTCTAATGATGTCGGCGTTGGCGCAATCTGGGTAATAAGTTGTGAGCAATTTGCGGAGTTCGTTATCATCATTTGCTATTTCCTCATCAACAGGATGCTGTTGTCCCTCGAAGGAAATTAGCACTTTCTTTTTTGAAGTCATTTTTTTATCCCAAAAGTAGGTATGTCGTTCAAATCCCAAATAAGGTCAGTTGCGTTCCAGTAGTTTTAGACTCTGTAGAAGTTGTAGACGTAGTGGTGCTACTTGCTTCGCTTCCAGGTTTATTTGGGTTAGCGCTTCTTTTCTTTTGGTTGCGAGCATTAGCAATCTGTCGCCGCACTTGGCAATTAGGAAAATCTGCTACAAGTTCCTTCAGCAGTTCTTTGAGAGGTGGCGGTAATTCTCCCAATGATGACTCTCTTATCTTTTCGCTAACTGGAAAGTCCCTGTGACTACTTGCGGAAATAATTACAATTCGTCCGTCTGGATGGCCGTCATCTGGTTTAAATGTCAGGTGCAGTTCGACGGTACATTTCTCTAAGATATAAGGTTCTTCTTGATGTTCGGATTGTAAATTGTGGGATTCTTCAGTTTCAGAGACAGCATTTTCTTCATCTTCCTCTGCCCAATTATCATCATCTATTGATTCTGAATCGCTTGCAGAGGTTGATGATTCAGTAGCGACTGGTTTTTTAACTTTAGCTGGCGAGAGGAGACCTAGATAATGTTTTTTGGCTTGCCAGCGATCGCGGTCAAATAGCAGTCCAATTTTTTGGAATTTTTCCTCTATTGTTTCTTCATCTTCGGCTTGAATTGTATACTCAAGTAACTCTTCGCTCGTTACCGATAAATTAGCAGCCGCGACGGCCTCTTCTGGTGTCAACCATTTCATTTTGGCTATGCTATTTAATAGCTTGTCATACTACTTATGGGCGTTAGCCCCCTTATTCGTATTAATTAAACTTATTCAAAGATCCACTTAATAATAGTAGCGGCTCATCTCTGTAGGCTTCTACTTCCAAGTAATCGGTCATTGCTTCAGCTACAGCGGCTCTTATAGAACCAAGGAGGACGAATAATCGCCCATCTTTTATGGGAAACGATATATCGAGGCGGTTGTCTCCATCCTCAATAAAGATGGCAAGTTTTCCTCGATATATCCGGTAGATAATTGTGTCAAATGTTGAAATATCAAAGGAATGGTTGTTTTGTTTATTCATGGATTAAGCTGTCCTAAATTACTTCAAAAAAAAGGTTTAGCAGATAGCGAGATAACAACTATCTGCTGTTAGTTAAACATCCCACGCTTGTTTGTATGAAGATTTACCCTAGCCTGCTCGTGCTTTCATCTTCTTGTTAGAACCATCAACGCTTTTAGCGACCGCCTTTTCTTTTCGCCTACTATTTTGTGTTATAGTTGAATGATTCTCCTGAGTATTTGGTGCTGCAGCACGATTAGAAATTACCTCAGTTGCAGAGGTAAGATTTGATGGTACTATTCCGTATTCAACTCTGAGTTTACGCTCAATTCGAGTGCCATCAACGGGAATGCCTTGTTTCCAGTCAGCTAGGATTTTGCGTTTGTTGGGTGTAACAACTAGCTTTTCTGCGCGGTACTCTGTTGGCAAATCACAAGGATTTATTAATACTTCGCAACTCGGCGGATTTTCCTTGAGTCGGATGTGACGCGAGCGCCCCACAATCTCTGTAGGAATTACTCCCATTGAGTGAAATTGTAGCAAGGTTTTATCTAGACTGTTGCGCCACCGTTCCAGTCGTTCAATTGCCTCATTATGCAGTTCTACTAAGTGTTTTAAGCGTGCTTTGACGGCACAAATTTCAGCATCTAGTTGATCTGCTAGTTCGGCTTGCGTGTCAGCAGCAATTTCCTGGTTTGTCTGGTTTTCCCAGATTTCTTTAAGAATAGCCTCCTCTTCTTCGGGAGTTTCAGCAGTTTCCAATTGATTCCAGAGTTCGACTGCTTGTATCGAATATCTGGCTAACGAATCTTTGGCTAAATACATTAGTTACCACCTTCCGCAACAATGAAAATACTCATCAAAAGTTTCAATTCGAGCGAGTATGTCTAGCGCTCCTGGCGTGAGCTCGTCTTCCAAACTATGAGAGTCAATGTCATCAGCGCCTACTTCCAAAATTTCCGTCTCTGGGATAAGTTCTAGAGAGTCTGATTTGAAATTTACTATTCCTACTAAAGAAGTATTAGTGTAGGAACTGAGCGTATTTGTTGTATTGTCAGTTTCACATTTTTGCAGGTACACGGTTGTGTAAAACCTCCTTTAGAGTTGCAAATTCAACAATGCTTAATAGTGCTTTCCATTTCGCGTAGAAGCCCTTAAGCTTTCCACTTTTTTCAAAGCAGGAACCCGCTGCTTGCGAGAAGGAAGTTTTTCTTCAGATACATCTGATAATTCTTCTGAAAAGTTATCTTGGTCGCCTTCAAGATCGTCGTTAGTGAAATCAGCATCGTTATCCTCATCCGCGTCATCCACTTCGCTTTCATCTGTCTGAACTTCTGGTTCTGGCGATGCAGCAGCAGGTGAGGCAGTTGAGGTAGCGATGATGTCATAGCCGAGTTCTAGGATTAGCGATCGCACGACGCTTTCCATCTGCTGTTCCGATAACCCAAGAGTCGTTCTCTTGAGTTCTTGCCGTTTCATCAACATCCACACTTCCAGAGTTTCTTCAGGCGTTGCAGTCTTCAATGCCAATTTGATTTTTCTTGTCAGTTTTTCCCGCGTGGATTTGAGACGGTCTGCGGCAATTTTTTGTGTATTGGGCTGATTTGTAGGCATAAGTAGTCGCGTACCAACTTGTTATTTCCACCCCTAAAGCTGGGCGTTAGCCCATGTATAAATCGATGACATCGGAAATTAGGTAGAGGAGTTGGTAATTCCTTGGCATGATGGGAGAGGACGCGCATATTTAGTAGTTTAAAAACAGAAAAAACGCATAATCTGAGCTTGTACATTGCTTACAAAAAGCACAACCATGAGCCAAATAAGAGGCTTTTACCCGGTTATTCTTATCCCCGATTCAATTCGTCAGTTCTGCGCGGATAACCCGATACCAGTTTTGTCAGAAAACGCTACTCCTAAAATAGAACAGCCTTTCCCGCCGCGACTGCCAGTTTTCAATAATTCTCGTTATTATTTGGTAATTCAGTTTTGGATAGCCAGTGTTGTGATGGTAATGTTGGTTAACTGGCGATTTGGCATGAGCGTTATAGCTTTTTGGTCATCGCTGGTATGTGCTTCAGTTAGTGTAGTAGCGGCTTTTTTTTATCTACGAATTGTTGATTTTCAAGTGCGCGATCGCTATAACAAACGATTGGCTGAGTATGAACGACAGTTAGCTGAGTACGAAAGTTATCAACTGCGTCGCTTGCAATCAAAAGATAAGGAAAGCGAGCAATATATTTCTCTGTTGCGGAAACGGTCTAACCTGCTTAAGGGGTTATTGAAAGAAATCGTTCAACCACCTGCAAGTCATGGGAAGAAAGAAGTACAGCAAGGGGTAAGTGAAAAGCAGTTTTTTGTTTACTTATGTCGTTATTTTTCTGGTTTTTATGACTTCTGTATGGGTGGCGAGTTTCCTATCCCAGGTACATCTTTTCGTTACACTGCTGACTTTATTTTGATTCATCAAGCGACTGGTTTGGCTATAGATATCGAGATTGATGAACCTTATGATGGGAAAACGGGAAAACCTCATCATTGTGTGGATAGGAATAAAGACAATCAGCGCAATCGGTTTTTCTTAGAAAGGAATTGGGTAGTGATTCGGTTTTCTGAGTTGCAAGTTGTCAAATATCCTGATGGATGTTGTAAGGCAATCGCTAGAGTAATTTGTCAAATTACGGGGGATTATAGAAGTTTAGTTAAATTACAAAATGTTAAAGATTCCTTGCCTCACCAACAATGGAAATTTAAGCAAGCTGTTTATATGGCTAAGGCTAAATTCCGTAACTCTTACTTAAAAAATAATTTTTATTAACCAAGGGATTATACTAAAATTTTCAATAAATTTATAGGCTTGCTAGATGTGGGTTGTTTTCACGAACTTTTTGTAATTTAGCTCCCTCAAGTTTAATAGCTGCGGTTCGATCCAACCAAGAGTAAAGATTAGCTGCCAAAGAAGCATTAAGGCTAAACGGTTTAGAATTAAAGCCCGCTCTCATACCTCGACGAATTTCAGGTAGGGTCAGTCCTTGTTCGATCAGAAAAGGAAGAATATCAATTAATTCTTGAAAAGCGTTCTGTGGCTGAAAGCTGTTATCTGGATCAGCTTTAAGGGTGAATCTGCGACGGCGCTTAAAAGGATGTTGCCAAGCCCAACGATAGTGATCCAGATATGCTTCATCAGTATCAATAATAGCATCAGTACGATCTATAGTATTAGCATCTTTCCAATGGATTTTTTCTTTTATAATAAATACCAAATCACAATAAAGGTTATTGAAGTTTGGAAAGGTATCGCCACTGACCCAAAAGTTAATATTATCTACTAGGAAAGACATTTGTGTAATGTGACAGTAGGAATGCAGGAATTTACAATTCCAAATATACGGATCTTGATTGCCTCCAATGGAGTCATGATAAACTACGGTGCTATCGAATACTGATTTAGTACGAGATGGATGGTAGATAAGATAACCGTTCAAAATACGACCTCAATAACGATTAGAAAATATAATTATATAATTAAAAGTATATCTTATGGAACACAAACTCTGTTAATAGATTGTTTGAGATTAACTAGAAAAAATATTGGTAGTGCTTTTTTGTAAAGGGCGGAGAAAAATAGTAAAATAGAGCGACGATCGTGAAAGAGGAATGATGGAATGA